>DAISVW010000335.1:0-3278 GCA_036826695.1 Aestuariivirga sp. | reverse complement strand
CGACAACGTCTTCAACTTCGCTCACTTCAGCAAGTCCAAGTGGGCTATGGCAGGAACCTTTCCGGAACTGAAGTTGACGGAAATCTTCACGGAAGACGGCGCTGCGGCGCTTGACGAGATCTATTCAAAGAAGTGCATGCATGCCGGCTCGGACACCATCAACTTCAATTATGGAGCGACTTTCAAGTCATTGATGAAGTCGCAGCCGGAAAATGCCGTCGCGTGGGTCAAGGCCCTGATTGAAGGCAGCGTGAAGGCGGTGGCGCCCGCGGCCCCTGATATTGTCTTCTTCGGCACCAAGGACACGGTGATGTAACCGGTAATGGGTGCAATCTACCAGAAGCAGATGTGCGGCATGGGTGCCAACGTGACGCGGGTGCAACTCCCCGGCGAACAAAATCACTTCACGACACCGCCCGTCGCCCAGCCCCTCTTCTTGCCGTGGATCGACGACCGCTTCGCCGGCAAGCCGCTCGACAACGGCTGTCCTGCCAATTGAGCACCTTGTGAGGCACGCTGAACGACCGGAGCCTGTAGCTGGCTGACGATTGGAGATCAGCGGGCCGCAAGCCTGGATCGTATCAAATGGGGAGAGTCATTCCTGGAGAACCCGATCATGCAGGCACTAAACGTGTTGAAAGCTGGCCGGGTTGGCACTCGTCAGTTTATGAATTCCATCATGAAGATCGTTGTGCTTCTACTGGCCTTGCAGATCAGCGCCATTCCCCCGGCCAAAGCCGAAGATGTCCCGGTATCGCTTTCACCCGTGCCCTATGATTTCATTGCGCCCGGTGAGATCGCCAGCCGTCTGTCAACCGGTCCGCTCATCGGTATTTGGGCAGACCAGGTAGAGGCCTATGGCGCCCGCGCAGCAGTGGCGGTTTACTACCAGCCAGAAGCCGGAAACAAGACGGTGCTGTTCAGCGCGTACTACTTCGATGCGGAAAAGTGGGATGCAGCGCAGAACCCCGACGAGCCACCACCCTTTGGAAAAACCGTGGTCCGCGGCAATGGCCGAGTGTTCTCGGTCGCCGGCCCCCAGGACACCATCTTCGATCCGGAGACACCGGATGGACAAAACGTGGTGACGGTATCGAAATTGCTCCAGTTGCCGACAAGTTTTCGGGCCGTTGAATAGGCGTTCCGCCATAGAGCCCAGGCGGGGTTCAGATGCATGAGTATTCTCTCTGAAGCGATGGTCTCTATGACCCATCAGGTGAGGTCATTGCGTTTGGCCCTTGCAAGCGCAATCAGCAGGCCCGTCGTGCTCGGTTTGGCTTCGGTGGCGATATCGACCGGCCATGCAGTTTCGGAAAATGCCCCTGTTCAGAAGCACCAGTTCCAGGATCATCTCGCCGCTTCGGCGCATACGGGGAAAATCGCGCTTGCCGATTTTTGTGGCAGGGACAGGCAGGCTTGATCTCCCACAGGCCGAGCTGCTAGCGGCTGCTGTATGAAAATTCTGGGGCTGGTCAGGTCCAGTAAACGCTCGTCAGGGCTGAGACCGAAATCACGAAGTCCACAACAAGGGAGAAACGTCCATGAGACCCCCGCTCTTGAACTCATCAATCGCGTTGTTGCTCCTGCTGTTCGGTGACGCGATGGCAGGAGACGCTCCTGCGCCGGCGAACTGCAAGCGTGTGGACGCCCCGCGCAGTGCATGGACCCATCCGGCAACGGGTTCCGCTGCCGACCGGATCTGGATCTCACGGCCAGACTGCCGGCCTCTTAACGCCCAGGGCAGGCATTATCGCGCCGTCAGCGGTGGCTATCGCTACGAAGGAATTTGGGATGACGCTGCGATGACGAAAAAATGGCAGGTGGTGGGCAGCGAACCCTATGTCTCCGCCGGGGTCGTCAATGTTGACGGGTGGCTATGCATGGTGATTTCGACCGGCCCGGAGACTCCACAGATGCCGACGCCAATCTGGTGCTCGGTAACATGCTGCCCGGACTAGGCTGCCAGTTCGGCGAAACTGTCCACAGCAGCTTGCAAGACAACTGTAATCACCCGACGGTTGAAACTCGCTAATGGGTTCGGGCCACGATCGAGTCCTGGGCCGTCTCTGTTGTTTTTCGCACTCTGTTTCGATTGCGGCTTGTGCAGTTCAGAGACTGGTACCGGTCCGGTGGCGGCCAGTTCATGCAAGCGCATGCGGACTTGACTCTATCCGAACAGAAGGTGGACGGCTATCTCAAGGCTTCGCGGCGATCAGATCGAGGCTTGTGCCCTCGCGCTGCCGGCTCGCCAGGATTTCGAGGCCCGGCGCCGAGGCTATGAGGCCCCGCAGGGCGGCGATGTCTTCGGCCGCTGCCGCTTCCGGCGCCGGAATGGCATAGAGCCCGAAGCCGCGGCCCTTCGCCTCGCGGGTGAGACTCACGAGAAAGATCGGCTGGTAGAGATCGCCTTCCGCCGCCGCCAGCGACGTCTTGTAGAGGCGCAGCACGTCGCGGGCTTCACCGCCTTGCACGGCGCGGGTCAGCGTGAGCCTGGCCTGGAGACCCTCGTGGAGCGCGGGGCGCGGCGGCAGGTCTGGCAGGGCGGCATTGGGGTTGAGATAGGGGAGGCTGTCACGCCAGGTCCAGACCGGCGAGACCGTCCAGCCCGCCGCCGTTGCGGCCTGTTCGAGGGGCTCGAGGCCGCCCGCCATCTGCGCCACGAAAACCTCGCCCGGCCTGCCGCCCAGATCGATGCGGCGGGCGGGCAGCGTCTGCCACTCCTGGTCCTGCCATTGCGCCAGCGGCACCAGGATCTGGCGCTCCGGCATGGCGTAGAACTCGCGCGACCGGTTATAACCTTCCGCCACGTGCAGGGCGCCGGCTCCCAGGAACACGACGAAGGCGGCGGCCAGCAGGCCCCACGGCTTGATGCGGCGCGGCGGAATGGCCTCGATCGCCACGCCGAAGGCCGCCGTCATCACGGCGCCGAACAACAGGCCCGCCAGCACGTCGGTGAGCCAATGCGCCCCGAGATAGATGCGCGAATAGGCAATCGCCACCACCGCCAACCCGCAGATCGCATAGACCAGGGCGCGGCCCCAGCGGCCCATCGCATGGCTCACCAGCACCGCGAGGATGCCGAAGATCACCGCCGCCATGGTGGCGTGACCCGAGGGGAAACTGTACTCGCTCGCCCCGGCATAGGCGAGTTCGGTCGGCCTGGCGCGGTGCAGGCCATATTTGAGCGCCAGTTCAAACAGCTTGGTGGCGGCGATGGCGATGCCCGCCGCCCAGGCGGCGCGGTAGGCCTTGTGCCAGACGAGCCACACGATGATGGT
>DAISVW010000334.1:0-3283 GCA_036826695.1 Aestuariivirga sp. | reverse complement strand
AACTGCCAGCTTGAGTTCAGCCATTGCCGTCCGCCGCTGAGGTCTGGTCGGCCATCGCTTGCCGCACGCGAGGTCTTCTTGATACCCTTGAGCCAGACTCCCTCGACGGTATCCTTGTTGGCGGCGATCCACGCGGTGATCACCTGGTCAACCGGCTTCTTCTCCACTTCCATCGCGTAAATCCAGCCGTTGATCACATCAGCGTCCAGGGTGACCTGCTTCAGAAACTGCGCGATCTGCGGAGCCCGGTCCGCCAGCGCCTTCGAGAACGCGATATGCGCGCGGGTCGGCGGCTGGCTGCAGGAGATCGACGAGGCTTCAAGCCAGTCGTTGCGCTCGGCGGGCTGATAGAACTTGTAGCAGCCTTCGGCATTATAGCGCTCACTGCCCTTCGCATTTTCATTGGCGTAGCCGTTGAATTCGGGCTCCTCGAGCTTGGTGAGCTTGTAGGCCGCGTGGATCCACTCTGGTGTCCAGTAGTAGAAGGCAATCGGCTTCTTGTTGTCGATGGCGTCCTTCAACTGGGCGAGGAACACCGCCTGCTCGACGGTCGTGTACTCCATGGTCTTGTCGAACCCATAGGTCTTGCCGCGGACTTCGGTGTGGTTGGTGGATTCCCAGCCGACGGCACCCGCCCACATCTCGCCCTTGCCGTTTCCATCGCTGTCGAACAGCTTGGCAAGTTCGGGATTGGCGAGATCCGCGAGCTTTCTGACACCCATTACATCGGCGACGTAGCTCGGCACGAATATGCCCTCGGTGCCGAGATATGGCGCCGTATTGATGATGATGCTTTCGCGGCCACCGGGCAGCACATAGTTCTTCATCTGCTGGGGCAGATGGTCCGTCCACATGTCGGCCACCACGTCGACCGAGTTGTCGCCCTTGTCGCGCGACTCGTAGAGCGCTTCCTGGGCGGCGGCGATGGTCTGAACGTCGGCATCGAGATAGGTTGTCATCACCTGGGCTAAAGCCTGTTCGATGGCCGATGCGCCAGGCCAGTCAAGTTGCCCGATCGTAACGGTTGTCTTTGCTTCCGCAGCGGCCGGGATGGCCACAAGGGAAAGCAGCGCCAGGCCGGCGCCAAGCAAGGTCTTCTTCGTCATTTGGTCTTCCTCCTTGAGTGTTTCTGGTCGTCGATTTTCCGCCGTTCTGTCATTGCGGCGGCTTTCCGCGCACCATGCGGTCAAGCGCCATGGCGCACAAGACAATGGCAAGTCCCGCCAGGAAGCCCTGGCCGGTCTTGAGATGCTGCAGCGACTTGATGACATCCAGCCCCAGGCCACCGGCCCCGATCATCGCGGCGACCACGACCATGGACAGCGACATCATGATGGTCTGGTTGATGCCAAGCCGGATCGCCGGCATGGCCAGCGGCAGTTCCACCTTGGTGAGCTTTTGCAGAGGGCTTGCGCCGAAGGCGTCTGCCGCCTCACGCACCACGGTGGGGACCTGTTCGATTCCAAGCGCGGTGGGCCGCACCATGGACGGAAGCGCGAAAATCACCGTGGCAATCACGCCTGGCGGCTTGCCGATCGAGAAAAAGGCCACGGCCGGAATGAGGTAGACAAAGGTCGGCAGCGTTTGCATGACGTCAAGTACCGGCTCGACCAGACGCTTGAAGACCTGGCTCTTGGCGCAGAGAATGCCGAGTGGCAGCCCGATGACAACACAAATGATGACCGACGCCGCGACCAGAGCAAGCGTCGACATGCTCTTCTCCCAGAAGCCGAAGAGCCCAAGATAGGCAAGGCACGCTGCGGTGAAAACCGCTGCTCGCGGGCCCGATAGCCGCCAGGCGATGAGCAATGCCATGCCCGCGATCAGCGGCCAGGGCGTCCTGACCATCGCCTGCTCGATCACATTCAGGGTCACCCGCAGCCCAAGGGTGAAGGCATCGAAGAAATCGACCCATCGCGGCTTCATCCACTTGACGGCCGCGTCGATGAGTTGCGCGGTGGCATTGTCGAGGCCGTCGGGGGCTGGAAAACCGGTGAGCCAGGAGGGCAGCATGGGCTGGGCCAGCCACCAAGTCCCGGCAAGAGCGGCAAGCCCGGCCATGGCTGCCGCAAAGATGGCGGTGTTGACCGAGCCCACCCTAGCCATCGCGGCCTCGTGCGACCAGAGCCGTCAGGATATCCGGAACCCGCATGACGCCAAGAAGTGCTCCATCCAGACCGCGCACCGGCAGATCGCCGGAGCTTCTAGCGGCAATCAGCGCTGCCTCGGAGACAGGACTTTCGGCGAGCACGCCGGGCTGGTTCTCGAATGCGTCCGCCTCGCCTTCGCGCATGGCCGACATCACATGCCTGACCTTCAGCATCTCGCGCGAAGAGACGTCACGGACGAAGATGGCGACGTGCTCATCGGCAGGCGCCAGGATGATCTCGTGCGGCTCTCCAACCTGCAAAATGCGGCCATCACGCATGATGGCGATCCGGCTGCCAATTCGCATCGCCTCATCAAGATCATGGGTGATGAACACCGCGGTCTTGTTCATGCGATTGCACAGGGACTTGAATTGCTCCTGCAACTGCCGCCGGATGATCGGGTCGAGCGCCCCGAAGGGCTCATCCATCAAGAGGATGTCGGGATCGCCCGCAAGCGCGCGGGCAAGGCCCACACGCTGCTGCATGCCGCCCGAAAGTTCGCTGCTCCTGGCGCCAGCCCACGCCTCAAGCTGAACGGTCTTCAGGGTTTCGCGCGCCTTCTCGAGCCTTTCGAAGCGCGGCACGCCACGAAGTTCAAGGCCGAAGGCGGCGTTTTCCAATACGCTGCGGTGCGGAAGCAGCGCGAAGTTCTGGAACACCATGCCGATCTTGCGAGCACGCAATTCCCGGAGAGCGCCAGGCCGGAGGCCAGACAGCATTTCGCCAGCCACGCGAACGGTGCCGGCGCTGGGGGTCACCAGGCCATTGATCATCCGCAGCAGGGTTGACTTTCCACTGCCCGAGAGGCCCATGATGCAGAAGATTTCTCCAGGTGCGATGGTCAGGCTGGCGCCCGCAACCGCAACCACGCAGCCAAGCCTCTTCTGAATTTCCTCCTTGTTGGCGCCATGGTGCATGAGATTTTCGAATTCCCGGTCCGGCAGAGAACCGAAGACATACCAGCTTCACTCGCACTCGATGGCGTTGGCCTGCCTCACCATCGTCCTCCGAGCGCCACCGTCACAGCTTCACCATTGACGCCGGCGGCTGCATCGCTTGACAGATACGAGCTCACGCTGGCCACTTCTTCGGCGGACAGCACGTGGCCGCGCGGATAACTCATATAGCGCTGC
>DAISVW010000333.1:0-3288 GCA_036826695.1 Aestuariivirga sp. | reverse complement strand
GTGCGCGCCGTCAACCGCAGGCCTGCTCTTCGTCGAACAGGCTGATCGGCCCGCCCGGCATGATCGTCGAAATGGCATGCTTGTAGACCAGCTGGGACATGCCGTCCCGGCGCAGCAGAACACAGAAATTGTCGAACCAGGTGATCACCCCCTGGAGCTTGACGCCGTTGACGAGAAATACCGTCACCGGAATCTTCTGCTTGCGCACATGATTGAGGAAGGTGTCCTGCAGGTTCTGCTGTTTTTCTTGGGCCATCCTGGTCTACTCTTGTTCTCGGGCCATTCCACGTCGCGACGTTAGCACTTCGCGCTGGAAAATTCCAATCTCACAGCTCCGTGTCCTCTTCATGGCGGCTGGCGAGGCCGAGAAGTTTGATCTTGCGGTGCAGGGCCGAGCGGTCCATGCCGATGAACAGCGCCGTTCGCGAGATGTTTCCACCGAACCGGCCAAGCTGGGCGGTGATGTAATCGCGCTCGAAGGCCTCGCGGGCCTCACGCAGAGGGTGCACGAGCAGGTGTTCGATACCGACGCTCGCCGCCGAAGAACCGGCGCCGCCCGCATCGGGCGGCAGCATCGCGGCGGTGATCTCGGCGCTTGCATCGCCACCCGCCAGGATCAGGATACGCTCCACGTTGTTGCGCAGTTCCCGGACATTGCCGGTCCAGTCCCGGGTCTGCAGCACGGCAATCGCATCATCTGAAAACTTCCGCAGCGGCTGCCCGGAAGCGGCCGAATAACTGCGGGCGAAATGGGCGATCAATTCCGGGATGTCGTCCCGCCGCTCGGCCAGCGCGGGAACCTCGATCGGCACCACGCCAAGCCGGTGATAGAGATCTTCGCGGAACCGGCCCACTGAAATGAGGCCCGGCAGGTCGCGGCAGGTCGAGGACACCACGCGAATGTCGACCTTCACCTTCTTGCCGCCGCCGACCCGCTGGAAGGTCTGGTCGACCAGGACGCGGAGCACCTTGCCCTGGGTTTCCAGCGGCATATCCGCCAGCTCATCGATGTAGAGGGTTCCGCCATGGGCCTCTTCCAGCGCCCCTACCCTGCGCGTCGCCCCCGATCCATCCTCGACGCCGAACAGCTCCTCCTCCATACGCTCGGGCGCCATGGCGGCAGCGCTCAGGGTCACGAAGGGCCCCGGCGCGCGGAGCGACATCGCATGGAGGCTGCGCGCCGCCAGTTCCTTGCCGGCGCCCATTGGCCCCGAGATCAGCACCCGGGTGGTGGACGGCGCCAGCTTCTTCAGCAGCGTGCGCAGCTGGCGCATGGCCGCTGAATTGCCGAGCAGTTCGGTGTCAGCACCGGTCTTGCCCTTCAGCTCCTCGTTCTCGCGCCTGAGCCGCGAGGTCTCCAGTGCCCGGCCCACCACGAGAAGCAGCCGGTCTGCCTTGAAGGGCTTTTCGATGTATTCATAGGCGCCCCGCTTGATCGCCGCCACCGCAGTCTCGATGTTGCCGTGACCCGAGATGATCACCACGGGAACCTCGGGATGCTTTTCCTTGATGATGCGCAACAGATCGAGCCCGTCGAGCCGCGAACCGATCAGCCAGATGTCGAGGATGATCAGCGACGGCCGCCGCTGGGCGATTTCCGCCAGCGCGGCGTCGGAGTTGTGCGCCAGCCGTGTCTCGTAACCCTCGTCCTCGAGAATGCCGGCGATGAGTTCGCGGATGTCCGCTTCGTCATCGATGATCAGGATGTCAGCCGCCATTCAGGTCTTTCCACTCTCTCATTCGGCGGCGCTGGTTTGCGCCGCAAGTTTGGCGAACTGGAGCGTCACCGACGCGCCCTGGATGCCATCCGCGCTGGCCGGCGCATCCTCGAGGATCAGCCTCCCGCCATGCTCTTCCATGATGCGCTTGACGATCGCAAGCCCAAGGCCCGTGCCCTTCTCGCGCGTCGTCATGTAAGGTTCGGCAAGCCGATGGCGGTTCTCGCGCGGCAGACCGATGCCGTTGTCGCTCACCCGGATGAAGGGCTGTTGATTGTCGATTCCGGCAGATACCGAGATATGTCCGCGCTGCTCCGGCTGTTGCTGCAGACGGGCTTCGATCGACTCCCTGGCGTTCTTGACGAGGTTGGTGATCGCCTGGGTGATGAGCCTCCGGTCGAACGGAAACACGAACTCGCCACCGGTGACGTCAAGTTCGATGTCGATGTCGGAAGAGGAAACCCGCTGCAGCACCGTCGCTTCCCGCACGATCGCCGCCAGTTCCTGGGGCTCTGGAACCGCCTTCGGCATGCGCGCGAAGGACGAGAACTCATCGACCATGCGGCCGATGTCGCCGACCTGGCGGATGATCGTATCGGTGCATTGGTCGAACACCTGTTTGTCCGACTGGATCTGCGCGCCGTATTTTCGCTTGAGGCGCTCCGCCGAAAGCTGAATGGGGGTCAGCGGGTTCTTGATTTCATGGGCAATGCGTCGCGCGATGTCCGCCCAGGCGGAGTTGCGCTGGGCCGACACGAGATCGGTGATGTCATCAAAGGTGAGCACATGGCCATGATCCGCGTCCTCGGAACTCTCGGTCGTCACCCGCGCGAACAGACTGCGGCTCTCGCCCTGGCGTTCGATGTCCACCTGCCCCTCGGCGAAACCCGATGGCCTGGTGAGCGCCTGCTCGAAAATGGGCCGGAACGGCGCCAGCACGGTCTCCGCCGTCGCGCCGATCAGGTCGCTGTCGCTACGCCCCAGCAGGTTCAGCGCCGAGCGGTTGACAAGCGAAACCCTGCCCGTCGGATCGATGCCGACGACGCCGGCGCTCACACCGGCCAGCATGGCTTCGGTGAAGCGGCGGCGGGCATCGATGGCTTCGCTGGCCGTCACCAGATCATCGCGCTGCTGTTTCAGGTGGTCGGTCATCGTGTTGAAGGTCCGCGAGAGCGCCTGCAGATCCTCGGGCCCTTCGACCACCTGCACCTTGGCATCCAGTTCACCGCCCGAGACCCGGCGCGCGGCATCAAGAAGCCGGACCACCGGAGCTACCAGCTTGTCGGAGAACCACAGCCCCACCCAGATCGCCGCCAGCAGCAGCACCATCCCGACCAGGGCATAGACCATGCCGACAGTGATCTGCACCCCGAAGCGCCGCTCCATCAACAGGTCGTATTCCTGCTTCGCCGCGCGGGTTCTTTCGAGAAGCCCGATCGCCGACTTGTTGATCACCCGGTAGACCATCAGGTAGGCACCGGGATTGATATGAAGCCAGATCAGTCCGCTGACGACGTTGCCGACTACGCCTGGCGCCAGAGCAACCAGTACGACAGGGTCCGCAGACGCC
>DAISVW010000332.1:0-3305 GCA_036826695.1 Aestuariivirga sp. | reverse complement strand
CCATCGGGCTGCCCAAGTACAGTAAGGAGAGATGAGACGGCCTCCCGCAGGGAGGGAAGAAGGGTTTCGGCGATGCGCCAGACGCGCGCGTGGTCTATGCTGGCATAACCATGGATCAGGACGTTGCGGAAACTCACAATCTCCCGAAGGTCTGGCACTCGCACAGCAAGTGGGGGCGCAGCCTTCGACAGACGGTTCAGGGCTTCACCGATGATCTCGAATTGCCGTTCCACCGCCGCGCGGACGAGAGGGTTGGCCACATAGCCGGCCTCATCCATGCCTGCCGTGAAGGTGCCGATTGCCCGCGCGGCCTGGTCCACATCCCAGAGATAGGCGCGCGGATCATGATCCATAGACCGGCTCCCGCGACCGGTTGATGCCGGCGCGCACATAGGGGTTTGTCACGGCGGACTCCTCAACGAGGTCAACCGGACGCCCGAACAACTCCTCAAGCGCTTGTGCCAGCCCGAAGTGGCGTTGCAGTGGTGGCAAGTCGCTATTGGGATCGAAAACGACGAGGAAATCGATATCGCTGCTTTTCGGATCGAAATCCTTTCCGCGCGCCGCTGAACCGAAGACCTCCAGCCGCAATACAGCAAACCGGCGGCATAGCGCTGCCAGGGCGTCACGATTGCGGCCGATATCCGCGAGCATCGCTGTCTCCCATTGCTTCTGCCTATTCAGTTACGCCATGGCGGGTCATCTGGCCAGCGCCTTCGGCATGCGGCCCCGCCCGGGCCTCAGGAGGCGCCCCCCGCGATATAGAGAACCAGCGGGATGGTCAGCACCGACGCGACCACCTGGAGCGTCAGCATGTTGGCCACCATCGGGGCATCGCCGCCCATCTGGCGGGCCAGCACATAGGAACCAGACCCGGTGGGCACCGCGGCGCAGAGCAGCGCCACCGCCAGGGGAACGCCGGTAACCCCGAGCAAGGTCAGGATGCTACCCATCAGCAGAGGCATCGCCAGCAGCTTCAGCACGACTGCCGCCGCCACGGGCGGCCATTTCGATATCGCCTCGCCCAGCCTGAGACCGGCGCCCACTGTCAGCAGCGCCAGCCCCAGCGCGCCGCGACCGATCATGTCCAGCACCTGCAGCGCCATGGCCGGCAGTTCAAGCCCGCTCAGCTGCCAGGCGACACCGCCCAGCGAGGAGAAGACGAAGGGGTTCCGCAGGATCGAAAGCAAGAGCAGGCGTGCGGAGATCGCGGCGTCGCGGGCAAATCGCACCATGACAAATACGCAGAGCACATTCAGCAAAGGCGTCATCGTCGCCGCGCCGACCGCGGCAAGCGGCAGGGCGCCGGAGCCGAACTGCAGCGGCACGATGGCGAAGACGATGAAGGTGTGCCAGCGCGCCGCACCCTGCACGAGGCTGGTGAACTGCGGGCCGTCGATGTCGAGCAGCGCCATCACCGGCCGATGAAACAACACCAGCGCGCCGATCATCAGGCTCACCGCCAGCATCATGCCGGCGGCCATGGCGAAGACCGGCACGTTGCTGAAATCCGCGACCGCGATCTCCTTGAAGATGATCGCCGGGAACAGCACGAAATAGCAGATCTGGTCGAGGCCCAGCCATTGCGCCTCACCGATCACGTTGAAGCGCCGGAGCGCGGCGCCCGCCAGGATCACGATGAACACCGGCAGCAACGCCACAAAGCTCCCCGTCATCGGAGCGAATCCAGCGCCGCCTGCAGGATCCAGGCAGCCGCCAGCTTGTCGATCACCTGATCGCGCTTGCGGCGCGAGGCGTCGGCGGCGATCAGCATGCGTTCGCCAGCGGCGGTCGACAGCCGCTCATCCCAGAAAACGACGGGCACCGGCGACAGCCGGGCGAAGTTCCGCGCGAAGGAGCGGGTGGACTGGCAGCGCGGGCCTTCCGAGCCATCCATGTTGACGGGCAGGCCCAGCACGATGAGGCCGATGTTCTCCGCCGCGATGATCTCGATCAGGCGCGCCGCATCGAGCGTGAATTTCTTGCGGAGGATGGTCTCGACCGGGGTGGCGATGGCGCGCGTCAGGTCGCTGGTGGCGACCCCGATGGTCTTCTCGCCAAGGTCGAGGCCCATCAGCCGCTTGCCGGGAGCGATTCCAGCTATCGCCTCGCGCAGTGTCAGATCGGAGCCAGCCATAACCGCTCACCTAGCCGATCCGCCAGATCACGCAAACCAACAACTTGCCTTCATCGCGCCGCCGGGTGATGATCGGGCATCGCGTTCGAATTGGAAAAGCCCATGAAAGCGCACATTGACAGGCCGGTTGGCACGATTGTTGATCAGCTGCCGCCGGGGTCGGCTCCAGACCTGCGGCCGCTGCATGGACGCTGGATGCTGCTGGAACCTGTTTCGGCGGAGCGCCATGCCCGCGATCTCTATGACTCGTTTGCGGCAAGCGACAATGGCGCACGGGTCTGGACCTATCTCGGCTATGGGCCGTGGGAGTCCTTCGAGCAGTTCGAGGACTGGCTGCGGCAGCGCGCGGGATCGCGCGATCCGTGGTTCTATGCCTTCATCCGGCGCCAGGACGGCAAGGCCTGCGGCATGGGGGCCTTCATGCGCGCCGATGCCACCAACGGGGTGATCGAGATCGGGCATATCTGGATGTCGCCCGGTCTGCAGCAGACGCGCGAGGCCACCGAGGCGATCTTCCTGATGATCCGGCATTGCTTCGACGACCTCGGGGTACGCCGCCTCGAATGGAAGTGCGACGCCCTGAACCAGCCCTCGCGGAAGGCGGCGCTGCGTTTCGGCTTCACCTTCGAGGGCGTGTTCCGGCAGCATATGATCGTCAAGGGCCGCAACCGCGACACCGCCTGGTTCGCCATGCTCGATAAGGACTGGCACCGCGTCAGGGACGCTTTCGAGCGCTGGCTGCGCCCTGAGAATTTCGACGGGAAAGGCCGCCAGAAAGCCAAGTTGCAGGTCAGCTGAGCTTCCCTCGCCCCCACAAGCGTGGGGAAGAGGGGAAAATCGATGGAACAAAGCCGGAACAAACCCCTCTTATTCACAATCCCTCAGGCAGCCATTACCTCCCCTGCACAATGCAACCAATCCGGGAGGAACCGCATTGCGCGCAAGAAATCTGCCCTCGAACACCTCAACAGCGGCCGCGAGCCGCACATCGTCCATCAGCTCCCGCGCGGCGCGCCGGGATATGCGGAGGCGACGGGCGGTTCCATGGTGGTATCGAGTCCGCGCGAGGTCGATGATTTCGTCCGCCAGCTTCAACCCGGCGTGGTCATCACGCTGGACGATCTCCGTGCCGCATTGGCCCGCCGACACACGGAGGCGGTGGCCTGCC
>DAISVW010000331.1:0-3321 GCA_036826695.1 Aestuariivirga sp. | reverse complement strand
GGCCCTGCTGGGCCCCTCGGGATGCGGCAAAACAACGCTGCTGCGGATCGCTGCCGGAGTCGAACAGCCTGACCAGGGCCGGGTTCTGTTCGATGGGCAGGAAATGGCCGGTCCCAACCGCTTCGTGCCGCCCGAGAAGCGGAACATCGGCCTGATGTTCCAGGATTTCGCGCTGTTTCCCCATCTCTCCATCCTCGAAAATGTGGCCTTTGGCCTGAAGAACCTGCCGCGTGCCGAGGCGCGCACCATCGCTGGCCATGCCCTGGAGCGGGTGGGCCTGGCGCACCATGCGGGCGATTATCCACATCATCTTTCCGGTGGAGAGCAGCAGCGCGTGGCATTGGCGAGGGCGCTGGTGCCAAGACCGCAGGTGATGCTGATGGACGAGCCGTTCTCCGGGCTTGACCAGCGACTCCGCGAGTCGGTGAGGGCCGAGACGCTCACCCTGCTGCGCGAGACCCGCGCCTCCTGTCTGCTCGTCACCCATGATCCGATCGAGGCGATGGGCCTTGCCGACCGCATCTTTCTGATGCGGCAGGGCCGTCTGGTTCAATCCGGCACGCCCGAACAGATCTACCGCCAGCCGGCCGATGCGGCAGTTGCACGTTTTTTCTCGGATGCCAATGAAATCACTGGAGCGGTGGCTGGCGGGCGCGTTGAGACGCCGCTGGGCGCATTTGTTGCGCCGGACGGTTTCAGGGGCTCCGAGGCGCTGGTGCTGATCCGGCCGCAGGGACTGAAGCCTGTCAACACCGGTATCGAGGGTCTGGTCGTCGAGGCCCGGTTTCAGGGGGATGACGTCAAGTGCAGCGTGCTGTTCAGGGGAATTGATGAACCGCTGACGGCGCTGATCCACGCCAGTGACGCCCCCCAACGCGGTGCGGCGGCCCGCTTCGAAATTGATCCGGAGCATGTTTTTGTCTTTGAAAAGCCGGGTTCGCCGACTATTTGAAGCTTCGGTTGGCTCCGGTTGCGGCAAGCCGGGGTTCTGTGCTTTAGTGCCGTATGGAACATGGTGGGGAGAGTAAGCTCTCTCCGGTCAAAGGGAGTTTGTCTGATGGGTGCGATGTCGTTCTGGCACTGGGCCTTGGTCATCCTGGTCGTGGTGTTGCTGTTTGGGCGAGGCAAGATCTCCGATCTGATGGGTGATGTGGCCAAGGGCATCAAGAGCTTCAAGAAGGGCATGGCGGATGATGACACGGCCGCCACGGCGGAACCCAAGCCCATCGAGCAGCAGCCGGCCGTGAAGGCCGAAGCCGAAAAGGCGAAGAGCTAGACGCTCAACAGCGTGCCGGCGGGCTTCCGCCGGAGAGGCAGATGTTCGACTTCGGATTCGGCTATACCGAAATGTTCGTTGTTGCGCTGGTGGCGATCATCGTCATCGGCCCGAAGGATCTGCCGCGCGTGCTGCGCGCGTTCGGCAAGATGGTGGGCAAGATGCGCGGCATGGCGCGGGAATTCCAGGGCCACCTCGACAGCGCGATGAAGGAGACCGGCTTCGAGGAGGTCAAGAAGGAAATCGACAACATCCGGACCGCCGGAAACATCGCCGAACCGGCGAAGAAGCCAGCGCCCGCGGACGAACGCAAGAAGCAGGAAGACGACTTCAAGAACCTGTTCGGGGTCGTGCCCCCGGCCGATGCTCCGCATGAGCCTGCCGCCAGCAGCAGCACGGCCAGCACATGACGCAGCAGGACATTGACGCCTCCGTAGCCCCGCTGATCGAACATCTGATCGAGCTCCGCAAGAGTCTGATCTATTGCGTGCTCGGCTTCATCGCCGCGTTCATCTTCAGCTTCGTGTTCTCGTCCGATATTCTCCACTACCTCATCCTGCCGTTCAAATGGGCGACCGGGGAGGATGTCACGCTGATTTCGATCAAGCTGCTCGGCGTGTTCCTGGTCAAGCTCAAGATCGCCTTCTTCGGCGGCCTGTTCATCGGCTTTCCGCTGATTGCCACCCAGATCTACCGCTTCGTGGCGCCAGGCCTCTACAAGCACGAGAAGCAGGCCTTCTTGCCATACCTGGTTGCCACGCCGGTATTCTTCCTCCTTGGCGCAGCACTGGTCTATTTCTTCCTGCTCCCGGTCGCCATTCACTTCTTCTACGCCCTGGCGGCCGGAGCCTCGACCGATGGCCAGGGCATCGAGCTGATGCCCGACATCGAAGCCTATCTCGATTTCGTGATGATGCTGATTCTGGCCTTTGGCCTGTGTTTTCAGCTGCCGGTGATCCTCACTTTGCTTGGCCAGATCGGCGTCGTCAGCTACGACCAGCTGAGGAGCGGGCGGAAGTTCGCCATCGTCGGCGTGTTCGTCGTCGCCGCGATCCTGACCCCGCCGGACCCTATTTCGCAGATCGCCATGGCGGTGCCGTTGATGGGTCTTTACGAAGTTTCCGTTCAGGCCGTGCGCTTCCTCGAACACCGCCGCAGGAAGAAGCAAGAGGCCGAGGACGCAAGAGAGGCCGCGGAGGCGAAAGCGTCCGCCGAAAAGGCCTGAGACGATCGTCTTCACGCGAGCTTCGGACCGGCCTATAGGATGGCGCGAGAAGGGACGAATCCGAATGCATGACATCAGGGCCGTTCGTGAAGATCCGGCCGCCTTCGACCGGGCGCTGACCCGCCGCGGTCTGCCGTCTGTGTCCCGTGAACTGCTGGCCATCGATGCCGAGCGCCGTGCCCAGGTGCAGAGGCTTCAGGAAGCGCAGGCCCGCCGCACCGCCGTCTCGAAAGAGGTGGGCGAGGCGATGAAGGCGGGCGACAAGACCCGCGCCGAGGCGCTGAAGGCCGAAATGGCGGGTCTCAAGGAAACGATCGCCGCCGGGGAGGCCGTGGAGCGCGCCATCGACGAGCGGCTCAATGCCATGCTGGCGGTGATCCCCAACCTGCCGCTGGACGAGGTGCCGGACGGCTCGGACGAAACCTGCAATGTCGAGGTGCGCCGCTGGGGCGCGCCGCCCAGATTCGACTTCGCGCCACGCCAGCATTTCGATATCGGCGAATGGCTGGGGCAGATGGACTTCGAGTCCGCCGCAAGGATCTCCGGCGCGCGCTTCGTTGTGATGAAGGGTCAGCTCGCGCGGCGCGCGCGCGCGCTCGCTCAGGTAATGAAGGATCACCCGACCGGCGCCAACGGGGATTCCGAGCACTATGTGCCCTATATGGTGAACGATGCCGCCATGTTTGGCACCGGCCAGCTTCCGAAATTCGCCGAGGATCTGTTCCGGACCGTTGATGGCCGCTGGCTCATTCCGACTGCCGAGGTTTCGCTCACCAATCTGGTGCGCGGGCAGATTCTCGAGGAGAAGGACCTGCAGCTG
>DAISVW010000330.1:1263-3325 GCA_036826695.1 Aestuariivirga sp. | reverse complement strand
GGCATGCACCGCCGCTTCGTCCTCCTTGAGGTCGAGCGAGGCCACGGCGGCCAGCGCGGCGGGTGCGAGGCTGTGGTCGGCCATCACCTTTTCCGCGAGCCCGATCAGTTCGGCGGGCTCCGTGTGGCGCTCGCAGCCAAGCCCCAGGATGAGCGAGCGCGGATGATAGACGAGCAAGCGCTCGCTGCCGTCCACATCATGCGGGCTCACTTTCAGCGTGACGCCACTGAAGCCCTCCCGCCCTGCGGCAATGTCGGCCTGCGGAAACGGCGAAGGCCCGCCATCGAGCGCCAACGCAGCGCCATTGAGCAAGGCGGCGGTTGCCGCTTTCATGTGCTGTGGATTGGCGAGGCTGAAGCCCGGCGCGGGGTCGTCAAGCGCCAGCCCGAAGCGCACTTCGCTGGCCGTCGTCACGGCCGCGTGGCCGCCGGTGAGTGCGGCGATGCGGCGGGCCAGCGTATTGGCGCCATGGTGGCCGCCGAGCAGCGGCACCGCTGATAACCCATCCTCGGCCAGCGCGATGACCGGCGGCTCGGCGCGCTTGTCCTTGAGATGGGGGCTGAGCGCCCGGATCAGAATGCCCGCGGCGCACAGCCCGATGATGGCGCGGCCTTCCTGGAACAAATAGCCATGTTGTTGGGTGGCCTTGGCTTAGCGGTGGGCGCCGCCCGCCACGCTAGCGGGCGTAGGGATTTCGGCGCCGAGCGGCTCTTTCAGCTTCACGGCCAGCGGCAGCGCCGAGGCGCCGAGCACGAACAGCACCGGCTTCATCATGTCACCGCCCCCGTCAGCACAAGCACCGTCGAGAAATAGGGGATGGCGTCTTCCTCCACCTCGTCGAGTGCCACGATCCGCTCGTCCGCGTGGCTCGCCTTGATGACGACATGGGCATGGGCCTCTAGGCCGAGCAGGCGGATAATGCTCCGTACACGTCCGAAATGGCGGCCCGCCTTGATGATCGCGGCGCTTTCCGCCGTCATCAGCTCGTCGCGGAGCCGGTCATCGGGCAGCGTGGCGGGCAGCACCTTCACCACCGCATTGCGCGCCGAAAGCGGCTTGCCGAGTGCCGCGGCGGACGCGGTCATCGCGGTAACGCCGGGGATCACGGCGCAGCGGTAGCGGGGGCTGAGCCTTTCGAACACATACATGAAGCTGCCGTAGAAGAACGGGTCGCCCTCGCACAGCATCACCACGTCCTGGCCCTGGTCGAGTTCGGCGGCAATCGCCGCCGCGCCCTTGTCATAGGCCTTCTCGCCGGGGCCGCGTTCGGTCAGCATCGGCATGTCGATCACGATGTGGCGCGCGCTGTCCGGCACATAGGGGCGGGCGATGGCGAGCGCGGTCGACTCGCGCCCCGCCGCGGCGAGATAGGCGATGACCGGCGCCTGTGAGATGCGCCGCATCGCCTTGCCCGTCACGAGTTCCGGATCGCCGGGGCCGACGCCGACGCCGGAAAGCGTGCCCCGCGCGCTCACCACGGCTTCACCGTCCGCCACTGCGTCACCGCCATGCGCGGCTTCATGGCCCTGAGCCGCCCGACCTCGCCCAGCTGCGAAACCTCGATGCGCACAACCTCGCCGCCGTGCGTCTCCTGCAAGTCGAACAGCGCGATTTCGCCATCCACCGTCACCGTGTTGGCGGCGAGGCGGCCGCCGGGCTTCAGCGCCGCCCACACTGTCTCGAACAGGCCGGGCCTTCCCAGTCCGCCGCCGATGAAGGCGGCATCGGGCGCTGGCTGGCCCGCGAGGCTGGCGGGCGCTTCCCCGGCCACCACCCGCAAGCGCGGCGTTCCCAGCGCATCGGCATTGGCGGCGATCATCGCGCGGCGCTCGGCGGAAGTTTCGAAGGCGATCGCCGCACAGCCGCGCGCCGCGCGCATCCATTCGATGGCGACCGAGCCGCAGCCAGCTCCCACGTCCCACAACAGCTGGTCCGGGGCGGGGCTCAGTGCGGCGAGTGTCGCGGCGCGCCCCTCGCGCTTGGTAATCTGGCCGTCATGCCGGAACGCATAATCCGGAAGGCCCGCCGGCCGCGGCAGGATGCGCGCCCCCGCCGCCGCCAC
>DAISVW010000330.1:0-1253 GCA_036826695.1 Aestuariivirga sp. | reverse complement strand
CGCAGCGGAGGGCCAGCGTGTTGAGATCGGAATCGCTGCGGGCAGAGGCCGCCGCGGCGGTGAATGAGGAGACCTGCTCGCGCGCGCCCCCCATGTTTTCGAGCACCGTCACCTCGCTTCCGCCGAAGCCGCGCGCCGTCAGGCGGCGGGCAACTTCCGCAATGGTCGTGGCATCGGCGGTGAGCGCGATCAGCCGTGCCGCCGGCTGGATGAAAGGCTCGAGATGCGCGGCGTCGCGGCCATGCAGGGTGAGTGTGTCGCAATCGGGAAGCGACCAGCCCATTCGCGCCGCCGCCAGCGAGAAGGCCGAGAGATGCGGCACGATTTCCATCTCCGCGAACGGAATGAATTCCATGATCTTGCGCGCCACGCCGTAATTCATGGGGTCGCCGGTGGCCAGCACCACGGTGGCGCGGCCGCGGAGCGGCGTGATGCGCTCAACGACCGCCGCGAAGGGCTGCGGCCATTCATGGCGTTCGGCGGTGATGGCGGGCAGCATGGCCAGCAGCCGCGATGATCCCACCACCGCGTCCGCCTGTTCGATGGCGAGCCGCGCCCGGGCGGAGAGGCCTTCCCAGCCATCCTCGCCCATGCCCAGGATGGTGAGCCACCTCGTCACTGCGCCCCCAGCGTCAGCGCGTTGCCGGCGGCCGCCGCCATGGCCGAGCCGCCGCGGCGCCCCAGAAGCGTGGCATAGGCAATGCCGCGCGGGTTCGCCACCAGTTCGGCCTTGGATTCGGCGGCGCCCACGAAGCCCACCGGGAACGCCACGATGGCCGCGGGCTTCGGCGCGCCTCTGTCAATGGCTTCGAGCAGCGCGAACAGCGCGGTGGGCGCGTTGCCGATCACCGCGATGGCGCCGTCGAGATAAGGCCCCCAAAGCGCCACCGCCGCGGCGGAACGGGTGGTGCCTGATTGCGCCGCCAGCGCGGCGGTTCGGCTGTCATTCAGTGTGCAGATGATAGTGGCCGGCGCGCCGGTCAGGCCGTGGCGCAGCATGTCCGAGTCGGCGAGGATCGGCTTGCCCGCCTCCAGGGCTGCCTTCGCCGCGGTCACGAAACCCTCCGAAATGCGCAAGTCGGCGGCGATCTCCGGCATGCCGCAGGCATGGATCACGCGCACCGCAACCGGCTCCGCAGCGGCGGGAAAATGCGACACGTCGGCCTCCGCCCGGATGATTTCGAAGGAGCGGCGGTAAATGTCGCGGGGATCGCGGAGATAGGCCGTCACTTCTTCAGCATGCTCCGGGGGCC
>DAISVW010000329.1:0-3329 GCA_036826695.1 Aestuariivirga sp. | reverse complement strand
GTGTGGCGCGACACGCACTTTGCAGACGAGCTCAGCAGCGCCGCGGTCCTGATCGCGGTCTTCGCGCTGTTCTATACCAACGGCAATCAGATCGGTTTGCACCGATACTACCGCGACCGTATCGCAGAAACCTTCTTCGCCAGCCGGGACGCGCTCCACCAGGGCATGTCGGGGCCGGCGGTGGGCGGCATCGGCATCACCATTGATGAACTTACGCGCGATGACGGTGGACGGCTGCGCAAGCCCTACCCGATCGTCAACATGAACGCCATCATGGTCGATGACGATGACACGAAAACCAGACTTCGCGGTGGCGCCAACTTCATTGCCTCGCCCCATTACGCGGGAAGCGACGCGACCGGCTGGCTTGCAACGCCGATCTACGGCGGCTCCCAGGAGGGCAGGCCGCTCCATGCCGCCACCGTCGCGGCGGCATCCGGCGCTGCGGTCAATTCGAGCGCCGGATATGCGGGTACTGGCATCACCCGCAACCGGATCGTGTCGGTGGCGATGCGGCTGCTGAACGTCCGGCTCGGCTACTGGCTCGTCAACCCGAACTGGATCGCCAGACGCCAGAACAGCCTCGGGTGGACAACCAAGACAGTTCCCACGCATTTCCGGCCCGGACTTGTGCATCTCCTGAGCCGCAACTGGAACCGCAAGGCGAAGTTCGTCGAACTGACGGATGGCGGCCATTTCGACAATCTCGGCGTCTATGAGCTTGTGCGCCGCCGTTGCGGAATCATCGTGGTCTGCGACGGAGAGGCCGACAAGGACACATCCTATTCCGGCCTCGTCTCGGTCGCGCGCCGGGCCCAGGAGGACTTCGGCGCATCCTTCTATTTCGAGCCCGGAATTGGACCCGAGCGTATGGTTGCCAATCTGCCGCTCGGCTATCCGTCCAACGCAAAGGCGGCCGCCAGCCCTTACATGGTCGCAAGGATCAGTTATCCGGCAGCGGGGAACCTTCCCGCCATGAGTGGTATCGTGATCTACATCAAGGCGACGATGATCGATGACGTCAGTTTTGTCACAAAGGGCTACAAGGGCAGCAATCCTGACTTCCCGCATCAATCCACCGTCGATCAGTTCTTCCAGGCCGAGCAGTTCGAGGCATACCGCGAACTGGGCTACGCATCGGCCCGGAAATGCATCAGGGAGCTGGACCTTGGCGATCTGTTCGGCAGGCCCATGCGGATCTGGGATCAATACCTTCACGACAACCGGCGCTTGCGCGGCAATCAGAAGCAAAAACAGGGCAGAAAAAGTCAGTAGAATCGCTGGAACCGCCTTCAAGAAGCAATGGGCCGCCGGGAAGAATCCTCACAATGTCAATCAGCAATCGTCCTCCCTCTCTCCGGCCTGGACGGCCCGCTGCGCACGGGCCACCCCTTCCAGAGAGAAGGAATGTTTTGCTAGCACGTATTAGGATTATAGTCAAGGACATTCTGTCGTGGCCCGCTTTTTGATATGGTCCTCGCGGAAGGGACAGCCGAAATGAGCATTTCCACTGTGAAAGCCGGCGTCGTCGGGCTTGGCCTCGTCGGCGATTCCCATATCCGGGCCTATCAGGCGCACCCCAAAGCTCAGGTGGCCGCCGTCTGCGACGTCGATCCGGCGCGGGCCCGGGCGGTCGCTGAAAACTACGGCATCCCCCGCTGGTATTCCTCTTATGCGGACATGCTGGCGGACCCTGACATCAACACCGTCGAGATCACCACGCCCACCCTGCTGCATGCACCCATGGCAATCGCCGCGGCGAAGGCGGGCAAGAACATCCTTTGCGAGAAACCCTTCTGCCTGACCCTCGCCGAGGGCGACGCCGCCTGCGCCGCCGCGGCCGCCAATCGGGTGACGCTCGCAGTGGGCGAGTCCTATATCTTCATGACGCCGATCATGAAGGCGCGGCAGTTGATCGAGGCGGGCGAGATCGGCAGGCCACTTCAAGTGCGGCAGCGCTTCGGATCATGGATCGAGCGGCCGGGCGCGCTCGATACGGCGCGGCCTGTCACCGATGATCACCGCGGCTGGCGCATGGACTCGGCCAGGGCCGGCGGCGCCGGCTTTCCCTGGATGTTCGATCACTGCGTGCATTTCTTCGCCACCGCCGAATATCTGATGAAGGATACCCGCATCGGCGAGGTCTATTCGCTGCGCTCCGATATCTCCTGGATGAACGCCAGGGATGGCAGCGGCCATGCCGGCATGTACCGACCGGAAAGTGCGGGCGACATTCCGATCATCGCCTGGAGCTATGACGATCCCGCATGCCAGGGCGTCTGGATGCGGGCCGAGGCGCTCACCGGCAAGTATGATCCGATGTTCGGCTTCTCGGTGAGCGTGATCGGCGAGACCGGCATGATCGAGGTTCTGGGCGAAGGCGGCAGAGGCCTCACATGGCAGGGCAAGGACGCCCATCTCGTTCTCCACCGCCAGGCGAAGGACACGCGCGCCTTCCGCTTCGACGAGGGCGGCGACGAGATCTGGCAATCCGAGGTGTCCTATTACAGCCGGGCGCACCGGAACCAGATTCACGAATTCGTGGACGCCCTCACCGGAGGCGGAACGCCGCGTTATCTGGGAGCCGACGGGCTTCGCGACGTGCGCACCACGATGGCGGCGATCTGTTCAGCCAGGGAGGGCGTGCCGGTCAAGGTGCGCGAAGTGACGGACCAGCGCTTCCAGGCCTGATCTCATGGCGCGCCGTGCAAGAAGCGACGTCCAAAGGCGTCAGCCGAGGCCGAACAGCCTTCGCATGTTGATCATGGCCTGCATCCAGGGGTTGGAGCCCGGATGCGCCATGCTCCAGATATCCATGGGTGGCTTCGAACCGAAGATCCGTTCGTAGGATTGGAGCGTCGCCTGCCACGCGGCAGCGAGCGGCGGGGTGCCTGATGAACCGATGCCTTGCGCATCCTGCCGCTCGCTGATCATGCCGCCCAGCGTTTCCCAGTAGTTCTGAACGTTTTCGATATGGAGCAGCCAGACATCGTTGACGATGCCGGGCGGGATCACCTGATGGCCGGCCCGCATCGCGAGAAACAGGAACTTGCGATACTCCTCGATGATTCGCCCGGCCATCTCGGTATTGAAGCCCATTTGCTTCTGCATCGCGGCGGACAAGGGCGCGAAGGCCGCGAGGCCCTCGGCGTTCATCTGGCTGAGCTTCAGCCACAGCGGGTCGAGCCGGTAATCCATCATGGAGTGGCTATACAGGAATTTGCACCACCGCGCGAAGCCAGCCTTTCGGACTGTCAGTCAGGCGGATATCGCCGCCCTGGGCCCGCGCAAAATCGAGCGCGCTTGCGAGACCGAGGCCGGTGCCCGTC
>DAISVW010000328.1:0-3346 GCA_036826695.1 Aestuariivirga sp. | reverse complement strand
CTGCCGTACTTCCGCAGATCGTGAAGGCCCAAAGCGTTGATGTGCGCGGGCGCGACATCGACGCAGCGTTCATACAGCGCGATGGCTTCGTCTTCCTCGCCCATCAGGTCCAGGTGGAAGGCGAGCTTGAAGCGGGCTTCAGCGCTGAGCGGATCGGCGGCGACGGCTTCCTGATCTACATGATCGCGGTGCAGGCCTCGCTCGCCGGCTTCGCGCTGTGGCGGCGCTGGCGCAGGCCCGATCACCTCAAGGCCCAGGGCAGCGACGTGATGACGGTGAGTCCGGTGACCACCACCGCCAAGGCCAGCGCCACGCCCGAGTAGGTCACCTGTGAACCGATCAGGTTCGCCACCCCCGCACCTGATCCCCTGAGGATGGCGCGCCCTCTCATCACCCCCGGGCTTGACCCCGGGGGTCTTCTTCGGCGGCCAGCAAGATGCCATGGTCGAGCCACGGCAAGACGAACTGGGAGAACCGGTCTCGCTGTGGTCAGCAATCATCGCAAGCGCATTCCCAGGTCTTGCGTGGCACCAGGCAGTCAACACGGAGGCGTCTTGTGCCAGGGCGGCGCTTCACTTTCCCCAGGGGTGGCTGAGATGCTATCCGGGGAATGGCGGTGGCCGGTCACCAACATGCCGGACCAGGGAAAGATGGAGCAAGCCCGATGGTGAATGGGTCAGGGCCGGCCGGAGAGGACGAGCGCATCAACACGCTGGCGGGAACCCAGCGTGGCTTCTCCGTGATCGCCGGTCCGCTCCTCGCGATTCTGCTCGGCCTGCTGGTGATTTCCTGGCATTTGCCGCTGGTTCGGACCGAACTCCTGGTGTTCCTCGAAAATGACGTGACCCTGCTGGGCGCTGTCGTCGCCCTGGCGGAAACAGACCTCTTCCTCTGTTCGATTGTGGTCCTGTTCGGCATGGTCATCCCTTTCGTCAAGCTTCTGGCCCTTCTCTATGCGTGGATCGCCCTGCCGCATGCGCGAGCCCGGTCATGGATCAAGTCCATCAGCGGTTTCAGCAAGTTCTCGATGCTGGATGTCATGCTGATTGCAATTGTTATTGTTGGTATCAAGGGCATCGGCATGGGCAAGGTGACGGTCGAGTATGGCCTTTATGTCTATGCCGGGGTCGTTCTGGCCGTGCTCCTGCTATCATCGTGGATGCTCATCGCCGCCGACCGGCGGCCGGGCGCTGGCAGGTTTTGAGGATTAAGTCTGCAAACCTTTTCAAATTACCTTGACTTCACGACTGTGCTTGGGGTGACACTTGCCCGGGAAAGGTCGTCACTTGGTGAAAACGCGATGGCAAACATGAGGATCGGCCATGCCGGATCCGCCGGTCCGGAGATCAGGAAGCCCCTGGCGGCGGCATCCCCGACCGTGGATGGTCCGGTACTCAGGTGATGAATCAGGTGCTCCAGTTCCTTGATCTGCAGTGGCTGATGACGTGGTCGGACTCCCTGTCGCCAACCCGGTTCGCGGTCTATTGTTCGCTTGCGCTCGTCGGTGTCACCTGGTTCGGCATCATCTTCCTCAGACCGTTCATTCGCCGCTGGCTGCGCAATCAGCCCGGATCGAACGATCTGGTCAACTACGCGAGTGCCGGTTTCAGCCTGTTCTATGGCTTGCTCGTGGGCCTCCTCGCCGTCACCGCCTTCAGCAATGCCTCGAGCGTTTCGGCAAGCGTGGATCGCGAGGCATCGAGCATCGCCTCGCTCTATCGCACCGTTGCATCCTACCCGGACCCCCTGCGGGGCGACATCCAGTATCTTCTGCGGGACTATACGCAGTATGTCATCAACAAGGACTGGCCCGCGCACCGCGAGAGCAAGATCATCAATGGCGGCAATCTCCGCCTGCAGGCCATCCAGCAGAAGCTCATTTCGATGAGGCCGCTGGATCACACCCAGGGCCTGTTGCAGGATCAGAGCATGAAGTACTTCGGAGAACTCAACGATGCCCGTCAGCAGCGTCTGACCGGCGTCAATACCTCGCTGCCCGGCGTTCTCTGGTATGTTCTCCTGATCGGCGCGTTCATCAACATCCTGTTGATATGGCTGCTCGACATGCGATTCACGCTTCACATGATTCTCGGGGGCATTCTCTCGTTCTTCCTCGGCGTGATGATCTTCCTGATCGCCGCCATGGACCGCCCCATGCAAGGACGGGTGAGCGTTCCGGTGGATGCTTACGCCATCATGTATGACTACGTAATGCAATGGGATGAGAAGTGATGTTGCTGGCTGAGTACCGGTTTGCGTCCTTGCGCGCGATGGTCATTGCCGCAATCCTGTGGCTCTGGGCATCGCCCGCAGCGGTCTATGCCGCATCGAGTTTTGTATCGCTTGGAACCGGCCCCCTCGCGGGTCTCTACTATCCGACGGGCCAGAGCATCTGTGATCAGGTAAATGCGGTCCGCGGCGAGACCCGGATTCGCTGTTCGGTCGAGGCCACGCCGGGCTCCGTCTACAACGCCGAGGTGCTGGCGACGGGCGAGCAGGAGTTTGCCCTCATCCAGTCCGACGTGCACTCCTTCGCGGTCAATGGCGAGGGCCGCTGGCGCGGCCGGCCGCTTCGTGAACTCCGTTCGGTGATGGCGCTCTATCCGGAACTGCTGGCGCTGATTGCCAGACCCGACGCCGGGATCGCGAAGGTGGAGGACCTGAAGGGCAAGAGGCTCAACATCGGCATGCCCGGCTCCGGAACGCGCGCCACATGGGAGATCCTGAGCGGCGCTCTCGGAATTACCGCCAATGATCTCGCCGAGGCCACCGAGTTGCGGCCGGAGTCGGCGGGCGAGCGCATGTGCGCCAACACGCTCGATGCCAGCCTGATGATCGTCGGCCATCCGTCGAAACTTGTCGATGCCCAGCTCAAGGCCTGCGGCCTCGTGCTGGTGCCGGTGGCGGGTGACGCCATCGAGGCGCTGGTCGCGTCAAGGCCCTACTATGTGCAGGGGACGATCCCGGGAAGGTTTTACGGGCTGGCAACCGATACGCCGAGTTTCGGTGGCATCACGACGCTGATGACCAACGCCGCCGTTCCTGATGCAATCGTTCATGCGTTCACCTTGGCGGTCATGCAGGGCCTGGACAGGCTGCGCCAGCAGCCGGTGCTGTCCGGTCTGGACCCGAAGCAGATGGTTCAGCAGTCGCTGATCGCCCCGTTGCACCCCGGCGCGGCGCGCGCCTACCGTGAACTCGGTCTCTTGCAGTAGAAGCGCATGGCCAGGTTTGAGATCCAGAGAAGCCTGTTTCAGCGGTGGGTGAAGATAACAATCGACAAGGACGCCGTCCGGGCCGAGCCCGGCGCGCTGAGCTACATGCGCGGCAGTGTCCAGGACGATAC
>DAISVW010000327.1:0-3346 GCA_036826695.1 Aestuariivirga sp. | reverse complement strand
CCGGGGGCGGCCACCGCGTCGCTACGCCTCGTGGATCGGCGGCGACCGCGACGGCAACCCTTTCGTCACCGTCGATCTCACGCGCTATGCGCTGGCCGAAAACCGCAACGCCATTCTGGCCCGGCTCGACCAGCGGCTGACCGACCTGGCGCAGCTCGTTTCGCTGAGCGCCCAGGAAATCGCCATCCCGCAGGACTTCCTGGACCGGGTCGCGCGGCAGACGGAATTGTCCGGTGACGCCAGGGCGATCGCGTCCCGCAACGCGCATGAGCCGTTCCGGCGTTTCTTCACCGCTTTGCGGGCCAGGCTCGCCGCCACCTTCGATTCAGGCGCCGCCGCCACCGGCTTCGCCAGCACGGAAGAACTGATCGGCGAACTGCTGGCCGCCGAGGAGACGCTGGCGCAGGTACAGTCGGTGTCGATCGCCGCGAGCCTGGTGCGGCCGGTGCGCTGGGAAGTGGAGACCTTTGGCTTCCGCTCGGTGAGCCTCGATCTCCGGCAGAACACCACGGTGATCAACCGTGTGCTGCGCGAGATCTGGCGCAAGCTGAACCCGCTCGATGATGGCGAGGGGCCCGAGCCCGGCACGCCCGCGTGGCAGCAGTGGATTGAAGCCGAACTGGCGAAACCCCTTGGCTTCCTGCCCCGGTTCAGGGCCGTTTCGGACGAAGCGCGGGAGCTTCTCGGGCTGCTCGATCTGGTGCGCGAGACGATTGACGGCCCCGACCCGCAGGCGGGCGGCGCCTTCATCCTGTCGATGACCGAGAGCGCCAGCGACGTGCTGGGCCTCTATCTGCTGGCCAAGTTCTGCGGCCTGTTCGCCGACGAGACGGCGCGCGAGGTCTGCCGCATCCGCGTGGTGCCGCTGTTCGAAACCATCGACGATTTGCGGGCGGCGCCGCGCATCATGAGCGAGCTTCTGGCGCATCCGCTGGTGCGCTCCTCCGTGGCGGCCCAGGGCGGACGCCAGGAAGTGATGCTGGGCTATTCCGACTCGAACAAGGACGGCGGCTTCTTCTGCGCCAGCTTCGAACTGTTCGAGGCGCAGCGCCGTCTGATCAGGGTGGGCCGCGAGGCGGGCGTCGCCATCAGCTTCTTCCACGGCCGCGGCGGCTCGGTGAGCCGCGGGGGGGCGCCCACCGGCCGGGCCATCGCCGCGCAGCCCGCCGGCAGCATCGGCGGGCGCATGCGCGTCACCGAACAGGGCGAGGTGGTGTCCTCGAAATTCGCCAACCGCGGAACGGCACAGCACAATCTCGAGATTCTCGCGGCGGCGGTGTTCGTTCATTCGCTGAAATCGCTCGACGAGCCGGAACTCAAGATCAATCCCGAGCACCAGAACGCCGTGGAGTGGATCGCCCAGGCGTCGTTCCGGCATTACCGCAAGCTGGCCGAGGACCCGGCGCTCCTCGACTATTTCCACCAGGCTTCGCCGGTCGAGGAACTGGCCAATCTGAAACTCGGTTCACGCCCGGCGCGGCGCTTCGGCGCCAGGGGCATCGGCGATCTGCGCGCCATTCCCTGGGTCTTCGCGTGGAGCCAGAACCGGCATCTGCTCACCGGCTGGTATGGGCTCGGTTTCGCGCTCGACGATTTCCTGGTGCCCCGCGGCGGCGATGGCATGACGCTTCTGCGCGACATGTACAACCGCTCCCGCGGCTTCCGTCTGGCCATCGACGAGGTGGAAAAGTCGCTCTATCTCGCCGACATGGATGTGGCCGAGCAATATGCCGCGCTGGTCACCGACCGGACCGCGGCGGAACGGCTCTACGCGCTGATCCGCCATGAGCACAGCCGCACCGCCCGCACCATTCTGGAACTGACCGGCGAGAAGCGGTTGTGCGAACGTTTCGAGGGCCTGCAGCGGCGCTTCGAGCGGGTGCGGCCGATGGTCGATCAGGCCAACCGCTGGCAGGTGCAACTGCTCAAGGAAACGCGCCGCGGCAACGCCGGCGAACCTCCGATGATGCCGCTCCTGATGACCATGAACTGCGTGGCGGCGGGGCTCGGCTGGACCGGCTGATACCGCCGTTTCCGGAAGATGAACAGCAAGTCACTTGCCCTTTTTCGGGTTTTCCCGTCTACTTGCCGGGCCTTTTTTGTCGACAACAGGGAGAAGACATCATGGCACTTTCGAAACGCATGCTCATTGCCGCTGCCGCGGTTCTGGCTTTCAGCCTGCCGGCATCGGCGGCCAACATGATTGGCAATTGCGAAGTGGCGGGCGAGAAGGGCTCGATCCCCATCGCCAGCCCGGCCAAGTCCGGACAACTTACCGTCGAGGTTTCGCTGCCCGCCCCGATCTGGTGGAACGGCGATACGCCGGAAGCGATCAAGGACGGCATGGAATACTGCATGGCCGCCGAGATCGCCTGGCGTGCCGGCTATGACAAGCTGGAAGTCGTAAACGTGGGCTGGGACGCGCTGATCGCCGGCCAGACCGAAGGCTTCGATCTCGCCATGTCGCAGATCTCGATCACCGAAGAGCGCAAGAAGGTGCATGACTTCTCGGTGCCTTACTTCAGCTCCGACATCGGCGTGCTGACGCGCACCGACGCGCCGGTCGACGAGAAATCGATCAAGGCCGCCAAGGTCGGCGTGCAGCAGGCCACCACGGGCGCTGCCTTCGCCATGGACAAGCTCGGCCTCGCCAATGTGCAGGTCTATCCCGACCAGGGCGACATGTTCACGGCGCTGCGCGCCGGCCAGATCGACGCGGCGCTGACCGATACCTCGATCGTGCTCGCCGAAGAAGTCGCCAACCCCGGCAAGGTGGTGGTGGCAGGCCAGTACAAGACCGGCGAAACCTATGGCGCGATCTATCCCAAGGGCAACGCCAACAACGCCACGCTCGACAAGATCATCCAGTCGATGATCGACGACGGAACGGTGGCCAAGCTCGCCGCCAAGTATCTCGCCGCGGCCTGGGGCAAGGACCCCGCCACGGTTCCCTATTTCAATCACTGATCAAGACGTCCCCGCCGCTCGCGGCGGCGGGGACACCATCTCCGCTTGAGAAACGCCCTCGCCCCGCTGCCGCAACGCGCCGACGGCCTCGCCCTTGCGGCCTTGCTGTTCGCGGCACTGTGCACGCTCGCCGCCTATGGCGCCACCAGCCTGATCGCCGCGGCACTCACGCATCTCGAAGTGATGAACGGCTGGTGGCGGGCGCTGTTCTGGCTGGCGATCGCCGCGACGGCGCTGCTGTTCGTGCCGGCCGTCCGGGCCTTCGCGGAATCGCGGCGGGCGGCGGCGGCGTTGACGGCAGGCGATCTCGTCACCGCCCGCTTCGAGACCGCCGCCTCGCGCGACATTGGCTGGCTCACCTTCGGCTGGGGCGCCTTCG
>DAISVW010000326.1:0-3347 GCA_036826695.1 Aestuariivirga sp. | reverse complement strand
GCCGGCGTGGCGGAAGCAGCGGCGCTCGCCGCCGCAGGGCCGCAATCGGAATTGATCGCGGAGAAGACCCGCTCCACGCGCGGCACCTGCGCCATCGCGATGGCGCCGGAGCCAATCCTAAGCCTGCCGGGCCGGGCGCGGGGGCGTCTCGATGTGGTCGGGATCGGCCCCGGCGCTGACGTGTGGCGCACGCCGGAAGCGGTGACGGCGCTCAGCGAAGCCGGGGACTGGGTGGGCTACGGCCTCTACCTCGATCTCGTCGCCGATCTGCGAAACGGCCAGCGCGAACACCGCTTTCCGCTGGGAGCCGAGGAAGACCGCGTGCGCCATGCCATCGCGCTTGCCGCGCAAGGCCATCACGTGGCGCTGATCTGCTCGGGCGATGCCGGCATCTATGCCATGGCGGCGCTGGTGCATGAGGTGCTGGCGCTCGAGCCTTCGCGCATTGCCGTCAGCGTCATGCCCGGCATCTCGGCTTTCCAGGCGGCGGCGGCGCGGGCCGGCGCCATGATCGGCCATGATTTCTGCTGCATCTCGCTCTCCGACCTGCTCACCCCGTGGGAGGCAATCGTGCGCCGCGTGCGGGCCGCAGCGGAAGCTGATTTCGTGACCGCCTTTTACAATCCGCGCTCGCTGAAGCGCCGCGACCAGCTGGTTGAGGCGCTCGCCATTCTGAAAGCCCATCGCCCCGCCGATACGCCCGTGGTGATTGCCAGCAACCTTGGCCGCCCGGAAGAAAAGGTGACGATCCTGCCGCTTGCCGAGGTCGATGCCGCGGCGATCGACATGCTGACGCTGGTAATGGGGGGTTCATCGCAATCCTGCGCCTACCGCCGCGGCGACGGCCGCACCTACGCCTATACGCCGCGCGGCTATGCCAAAAAGAGAGAGGCAGCGGAATGACCGTTCACTTCATCGGCGCCGGACCCGGCGCGCCGGACTTGATCACGCTGCGCGGGTTGCGGCTCATCCAGTCCTGCCCGGTGTGCCTTTATGCCGGCTCGCTGGTGCCCGAAGAGATCGTCAAGGCCGCGCCGCCCGGCGCTGTGGTGCGCGACACCGCCCCGATGACGCTGGACGAGATCATCGCCGAAATCGCCGCGGCGCACGCGAAAGGCCAGGATGTGGCGCGTGTTCATTCGGGCGATCCCTCGCTTTATGGGGCCATCGCCGAACAGATGCGGCGGCTGGACAAGCTCGGCATCGCCTATGACGTGACGCCCGGCGTGCCCGCCTACGCGGCGGCCGCCGCCGAGCTCAAGGCCGAATTCACGCTTCCCGAAATCGCCCAGACGGTGATCCTCACCCGCACCGCCATGCAGGCCTCCGCCATGCCGCCCGGCGAAACGCTCGAAGAGCTGGGCCGCTCCCGCGCCACGCTGGCGATCCACCTGTCGATCCGCAACCTCGCCTATGTCGAGCGCGCGCTCACCCCGCATTACGGCGCCGATTGCCCGGTGATCGTCGCCTACCGCATCACCTGGCCGGACCAGGCGATCATCCGCGGTACGCTGTCAACGATCGCCGCAAAGGTGCGCGCCGCAAAGCTCACGCGGACGGCGCTGATCCTGGTGGGGCCGGTTCTGGGCGCACAGGACTTCCGCGACTCCGCGCTTTATGACGCCCAGCACGAACATGTGCTGCGGAACAGGAAGACGGCTGCAAAAGAACCGTCAGCACCGTCAGACGGGCGCTGAGCACTTTTCGCTGTGACCGTGAAGCAGGACTCCGGCTTCCACTGGGGTGCCGCCGCTCCGGATATGATGGTTCAGCCTAAAGTCAAAATACCTCACGCGAACTCCATGATCACCGCGTCGACCTGCAGGCTGTCGCCCTTGCGGGCGGCGATCGACTTCACCGTGACATCGCGTTCGGCGCGCAGGATGTTCTCCATCTTCATCGCCTCGACGATGGCCAGCGGCTCGCCCGCCTTCACCTCCTGGCCCTCGGCCACCGGAATGGCGATCACCAGCCCCGGCATCGGGCATAGGAGCTTGCGCGAGGTGTCAGCCGCGGCCTTCTCCGGCATCAGACGGGCGAGTTCCGCCTCGCGCATGGTGTAGACATGGGCATCGAGCGTCACGCCGCGCCAGGCGAGCCGGTAGCCGTTGAGGATGCGGGCCACCTGCACGCTCACCCGGCCCTCGGCGAGATCGGCCGAGAACAGCGGGTTGCCCGGCGTCCAGCCGCAGGCATCGGCCAGCGCATCGGTGGCCGCCGTCACCTCGACGGGGAGCCAGTCCGGCCCCAGCCTGACGATGCGCGCGGTGGCGAAGGCAACGCCGTTGCCCGTCATCTGGCCGTTGATGCGGCGCTTGCGGCGGTTCTCGATGTGATCGAGCACGGTGGCGACGCGGGCCAGCGTCTGGCGGACAGAGTCATCGGCCGCGCGGCCCGTGAAGCCGCCCGGGAATTCCTCGGCGATGAACCCGGTGGACAGCGCGCCCGATTGCCAGCGCGGGTTCTCCATGATCGCCGACAGGAACGGCACATTGTGGCGGATGCCGTCGATCACGAAACCATCCAGCGCATCGGCCATGGCGGAAATGGCGGCGGCGCGGTCAGGCGCATGGGTGCAGAGCTTGGCGATCATCGGGTCATAGTGGATGGAAATCTCGCCGCCCTCATAGACGCCGGTGTCATTGCGCACGGTGATGCCGTCGCGCGACTGCTCGGCCGGCGGGCGGTAGGTGACGAGCCGCCCCGTCGAGGGCAGGAAGTTCCGGTAGGGGTCCTCGGCATAGATGCGGGATTCGACGGCCCAGCCTTTCAGCGTCACGTCCTTCTGGCGGATCGCCAGTTTCTCGCCCGCCGCCACGCGGATCATCTGTTCCACGAGGTCGATGCCGGTCACGAGTTCCGTCACCGGATGCTCCACCTGGAGCCTCGTGTTCATTTCGAGAAAGAAGAACGAGCGGTCCTGCCCCGCCACGAATTCCACCGTGCCGGCGGAATCGTAATTCACCGCCCTGGCCAGCGCCACCGCCTGGGCGCCCATCGCCTCGCGCGTCTTCTGGTCAAGCAGCGGCGACGGCGCTTCCTCGATCACTTTCTGGTTGCGGCGCTGGATCGAGCATTCGCGCTCGCCGAGGTAGATGACATTGCCATGCTTGTCGCCCAGCACCTGGATTTCGATGTGGCGCGGGTTGACGATGAATTTCTCGATGAACACCCGGTCGTCGCCGAAGGATGATTTGGCCTCCGAACGGGCGCGGGCGAAGCCCTCGCGCGTTTCGGCGGCGGAATAGGCGATGCGCATGCCCTTGCCGCCGCCGCCGGCGGTGGCCTTGATCATTAACGGCTAGCCGATCTCATCGGCGATCATCACCGCCTCATCGGCGTCCCCG
>DAISVW010000325.1:0-3353 GCA_036826695.1 Aestuariivirga sp. | reverse complement strand
GCGCATGGCCAGGTTTGAGATCCAGAGAAGCCTGTTTCAGCGGTGGGTGAAGATCACCATCGACAAGGAAGCCGTCCGGGCCGAGGCCGGCGCGCTGAGCTACATGCGCGGCAGTGTCCAGGTCGATACGCCGCTGCCGTCTTTCGGCACCGCGATCAAGTGCCGGATTGCCGACGAACCGCTGATCCGCCCGCGTTACACGGGCACCGGGGAGATCTACCTGTCGTCGACATTCGGCGGCTATTACATCTTCGAGGTCGACGAAAAGCCGTGGATCCTTGAAAGCGGCGCCTATTGGGCGTCGGAGGACTCGGTCAATCTCGGGCTTCACCGTGAAGCCATGTTGACGTCGTATTGGGCAGGCGAGGGCTTCATCGACTTTCAGACCAAGGTCAGCGGCCGCGGCCGCGTCGTTCTCAACGCCCATGGGCCCGTCGAGGAAGTCAACCTCGGCAACGAGACGATCTCGGTCGATGGCAAGCTGGTCATCGCCCGCTCCGCGGATGTCACCTACCGGGTCGCGCGGCCGACCAAGTCATTGTTCAGTTACTGGCTCTCCGGCGAGGAGCTTCACCGGCAGTACCGGGGCCCCGGCAAGGTCCTTCTGGTCTCGACCCCCTACTTCAGGTGGGACGCGGGAACGGCGACCGCCCCGGCCACGCCGCCGGCCAGCAGCCCGGCCGAAGCGTGACCTGAGAAGTCCCGTCACACGCCTTCGTTGTGCGTCCCCGAAGATGAACAGACATCCGACTTGCTTGACAGGCCTCACCGTCAGCTCCCGCTGACGCCGTTTGACGCGACTTCGAAAGTGGTGACATCCCGCGTCAACGGGCAGCAACAATTTGGCTACCAAACCGCAACAAACCGCATGCGTTTCAGAACCGGAACTGCTCTCGCAACACGCGCTCGGCGAGGCTGTGGCCAGGGTCGAACAGGATGCGGGCGTGTTTGCTCTGGTCCTGGGCGATCTCCACCTCGCGCACATGGCGCACCTCGACATGGTCAGCGACCGCCGCCACCGGGCGCTTGTCGCCTTCCAGAATGGTGATCGTCACCTTGGCCTGGTGCGGCAGGATGGCGCCGCGCCAGCCGCGCGGCCGGAAGGCGCTGATCGGGGTGAGCGCCAGAAGCTCGGAATTGATCGGCAGGATCGGCCCATGCGCGGAAAGATTATAGGCGGTGCTGCCGGCCGGCGTGGCGACCAGCACGCCGTCGCAGATCAGCTCCTCCAGCCGCGGCCGATTGTCGATGGCAATCATCAGCTTGGCCGCCTGGTGGCGCTGCCGCAACAGCGACACTTCGTTGAAGGCGATGGCCCGGTGGGTCTGGCCGGTCTCGTCCACCGCCGTCATGCTGAGCGGGTGAATGGTGGTCATCTCGGCGGCGGCGAGCCGCTCGGCAAGCCCGTCCTCGGCATAGTCGTTCATCAGGAAGCCGACCGTGCCGCGGTTCATGCCGTAGATCGGAATCCCGGTGGAAACAAAGCGATGCAGGGTCTGCAGCATCAGCCCGTCGCCGCCCAGCGCCTCCACGCTGTCAGCCTCCGAGGGATCGGCATTGCCATGGCGCGTCTAAAGCTGGCGGGCGTCCTCGCGGGCCTCCGGCGAGTCCTAGGCGAGAAAAGCGATCGACGAGATACTCATGCCGGTTGCAACGCGTTGACAGGACTGGGGAATGCCTACATGGAAGGCAGGCCTTTTGGCAACACTTACCCGGAGGCCCCTTGCGCGATATCGTCATCTGCTCGACCTGCAAGTTCTCCACCACCGAGAAAACCGCCAGCGACGGCCGCAGCGGCGGAGAAATACTGATCGGCCACATGCGGGAGGCGATCGCGGCGCGCGGCCTCGCCCTGCCGGTGATCACCCAGGCCTGCCTGTGGAACTGCAAGCGCCATTGCAGCGTGGTGCTGCGCGACAGCCAGCGCTTCAGCTACGTGACCGGCGATCACGCGCCCACCCGGCAGCAGGCTGAAGCGATCCTCGACTGGTTTCTGATGCATGGTGAAAGCGACACCGGCGAAGTGCCGTTCCGGCTGTGGCCGGACGCCATGCGCGGGCATTTCATCGCCCGTATTCCGGCGGCAAGAACATGAGCAAGATCAGGCTCGTCCTCGGCGGCGCGCGGTCAGGCAAGAGCCGTTTCGCGGAAAGCCTGGCGCTGCATCACGCCGGGCCGCGGACCTATCTGGCCACCGCCGAGCCGGTCGATGCCGAGATGGCGGCGCGCATCGCCCGCCACCGCGACGACCGGAAAGCCGGCGGCTGGACCACGCTGGAAGCACCGCTCGATCCTTGCCCCGCCATCACCGCGGCTGATGGTCTGGTGCTGCTCGACTGCGTCACCGTCTGGCTCGGAAACCTGATGCATTATCAGAGGGATATGGCGGAAGCGCTGGATGGGCTCGCAGCTGCGCTGGCCGCCACGCATGCCGAGGTCATTCTGGTTTCGAACGAGGTCGGCCTGTCGATCGTGCCGGAAAATGCCATGGCCCGCCATTTCTGCGATGCGCAGGGGCTTGCCAACCAGCGGCTCGCTGCGCTGGCCCACGAGGTCTATTTCGTGGTTGCCGGAATTCCGATGAAATTCAAATGATTATGTTGAGCGCCAGCAGGCCCGCGAAGAGCAGCCACATGGCGTTGGAAAACACCGCCAGGCCGCGCTTGATATCGCTGCGGTCCATGCTGTCCCGGCCTTCGCCCATATACGGGAGTTCGACGAGCTCGCCCTCATAGCTCCGCGGGCCGCCGAAGCGCAGGCCCAGCCTGGCGGCCATGGCGGCCTCCGGCCAGCCTGCATTGGGCGACTGATGCTTCGGCGCGTCCCGCCGCATGACCTCGAAGATGCGGCCGAAGTTCTTGGGGTCGGTCGCCGCGAACAACAGCCCGGTGAGCCGCGAGGCGGGCAGGTTGACGAGATCGTCCAGCCTTGCGGCGGCCCAGCCGAAATAATGATATTTTCCGGATTTGTGGCCGATCATCGAGTCGGCCGTGTTGATCGCCTTGTAGACGGCGATGCCGGGAAGCCCCAGCAGCGCGTACCACATGACCGGCGCCACGATGCCGTCCGAGGCATTCTCAGCCAGGCTTTCGAGCGCCGCCCGGGAGACGCCCGATTCATCGAGTGCCGCCGGGTCGCGGCCGACGATCTTGCTCACGGCTGCGCGGCCGTCGGCCAGCGATCGTCCCAGCCCGTCATAGACCGCCATCACGTGATCGCGCATCGATTTGTGGGCGATCAGCGTGGTGGCAAGCAGGATTTCGGCCAGCCAGCCCAAAGGCAGATATTCGAGCAATCGCGCCACGATCATGGCCGGAATGCAGGCCGCGGCGATGAGGATGCGCAGCGCCCCG
>DAISVW010000324.1:0-3357 GCA_036826695.1 Aestuariivirga sp. | reverse complement strand
GTCGTATTGACCAGCAAGGGTTCTTCGAGCGCATGGCCGATCTTCTGGCGTGGGTTGAGCGAGCCATAGGGGTTCTGGAACACGATCTGCACCTTGGGCCTGAGGGCGCGCAGTGCTGCCGGCGATGCACCGGCGATCTCCTGTCCGGCAATCGCCAGCGAGCCCGATGTTGGCGGCTCGATCATGGTGACGAGGCGTGCGAGCGTCGATTTTCCGCAGCCCGACTCGCCCACCACGGCCAGCGTCTTGCCCCGTTCCAGCGTAAAGCTGACGCCGTCCAGGGCTTTGAGGGTGCCAGGCTTCACGAAAGCCCCGCGCCCCACGCTGTAATGACGCATCAGGTTCCGGGCGGTAACGGCGATGCTCATGCCAAGGCCTCCGTCCGGCCCGGATGGCCCTGCGGAATGCCATCCTTCAGCGGGAAATGGCACAGCGTGCCTTCGAGCCGCGGCGGCGGCGTGCTGCGGCACAGCCCGGTGGCAAGCGAACAACGCGGCGAGAAGAGGCAACCCGAAGGCCGGTCGAACTGGCCCGGCACCACACCGGGAATCGAAGGAAGCCTGCGGCCCGTGGCGCGTTCGGGAAGGGCCGCGAGCAGCGCCGCCGTATAGGGGTGGCGCGGGTCGCGGAACAGCGCCGCCACCGCCTGCTCTTCCACCTTCTGTCCGGCATATTGCACGCTCACGCGTTTCGCCGTTTCGGCGACGACGCCCATGGAATGGGTGATCAGCACGAGGCCCATGCCCGTCTCGCGCTGAAGCCTCACGAGAAGCTCGAGAATCTGCGCCTGGATGGTGACATCGAGGGCCGTCGTCGGCTCGTCGGAGATCAGCAGTATTGGGCCGCAGGCAATGGCCATGGCGATCATCACGCGCTGCTGCATGCCGCCCGAAAGCTGGTGCGGAAAGGCCTGGAGCCGCTGCTCGGGCGATGGGATTCCCACAAGTCCCAGGAGTTCCACCGCTCTCGCCCGGCGTTCAGCCTTGCTGAGGCCGAGATGAGCCTTCAGCGCCTCGGTGATCTGGTAGCCCACGGTGAAGCAGGGATTGAGGCTCGACACCGGTTCCTGGAAGATCATGGCGATGTCCTTGCCGATGATCTTGCGGCGTTCGGTGGGGCCGAGCGTCAGCAGGTCGCGGCCCTCGAAGCGCATGCGATCAGCCGTCACCTGCGCAGTCCACGGCAGAAGGCCCATGACCGCCAGCATCGACACCGATTTGCCGGACCCGGATTCACCGACGATCGCCAGCACCTCGCCCGCCTCGACATGAAGCGACACGCCATCAACCGCGCGGAACAGACCGGCGCCGGTCTTGAAGGTGACGGTGAGATTTTCGATCTCGAGAAGCGGCCCGGCCATCAGCTTCTCCTCAGCCGGGGATCGAGCGCATCGCGCAGGCCGTCACCCATCAGGTAGATCGACAGCACGGTCGTCAGGATCGCCAGTCCCGGAAAGGCCATGACCCAGGGGTGCGACAGCATCAGGTCGCGCGTGTCGGCCAGCATGGCGCCCCATTCGGGTGTAGGCGGCTGCGCGCCGAGACCGAGGAAGCCGAGTCCCGCCGCCTCGAGAATGGCGTCGTAAAGTCCCAGCGCCGCCTGCACTATCAGCGGCGCGAGGCAGTTGGGCAGCACGGTCACCGTCATCAGCCGGAACTTGCGTACGCCCGAGACCTTCGCCGCCGTCACATAATCCTTGCTCAGCTCGGCGAGCGCCGAGGCGCGCACCAGCCGCACATAGCGCGGCAGGCCGACGATGGTGACGGCGACGATGGTGTTGGTCAGGTTGGGCCCGATGATGGCGATGATCAGAATCGCCAGAACCAGCGACGGGATCGCCATGATCAGGTCCATGACCCTGATGATGAGCACATCTACGAAGCCGCCGAAAAACGCCGCGGCAAGGCCCAGCGCCACACCGATGAACATCGACACCACCATCACCGCGAGGCCGATGAACAGCGAGACGCGCGCGCCATACATCAGCCGCGAGAGCATGTCGCGGCCCACCGCATCGGTGCCGAGCAGGAAGCGCGAGTCGCTGCCCTCGACCCAGAAGGGCGGCAGCTTGGAAAAGCCGCGGTACTGCTCCAGCGGATCATGCGGGGCCAGAACGTTGGCGAAGATGGCGACGAAGAAGATAAGGCTCACCACGATGATTCCGGCGACCGCGCCGCGGTTCTCACGAAAGGCGCGCCAGAAGGCCCGGAACGGACCAGGCGGGGCTGGCGCCGCGGCAGGAACCATCTCGTCACATTGCATGGCGGATCCTCGGGTTGATCAGGCCATAGAGCATGTCGACGACCAGATTGACCACGATGACGATGCTGGCGATCAGCATGATGCCACCCTGCAGCGCCGGGTAATCGCGGCGGTTGATCGACTCGATCAGCCATTTTCCCACGCCGGGCCAGGAGAAGATGGTCTCGGTCAGCACCGCGCCGGATAGCAGCAATCCTGTTTGCAGGCCGATTACCGTGACGACGGGGATCAGCGCGTTTCTGAGCGCATGAACGCCAACGACCCGCGTCCAGGAGAGGCCCTTGGCGCGCGCCGTGCGCACATAATCCTCCTCCAGCACTTCCAGCATCGAGGATCTGGTCATGCGGGCGATGACGGCGAGCGGCACCGTGCCCAGCACCACCATCGGCAGGATCAGGTGATGCACGGCATCGAGGAAGGCGCCCTTCTCGCCGGAAAGCAGCGAATCGATCAGCATGAAGCCCGTGACCGGCTCGTAATAGAATTTGATCAGATCGACGCGGCCCGACACGGGCGTCAGGCCGAGCGTGTTCGACATCAGCAGGATCAGCAGCAGGCCCCACCAGAAGATCGGCATCGAGTAGCCGGTGAGCGCCAGGCCCATCAGCGTCTGGTCATAGACACCGCCGCGGCGCGAGGCGGCGATGACCCCCGCCGGAACGCCCAGCGCCACCGCGAAGATCATCGCGGTCAGCGTCAGTTCCAGCGTTGCCGGAAACAGGGTGAGGAATTCATGCAGCACCGGCGCCTTGGACACGATCGAGGTGCCGAAATCGCCGTGCAGAAGGCCGTTCGCGTAATCGAGGAATTGTTTCCCCACCGGCTGGTCGAGGCCCATCTCGTGGCGCAATTCGGCGAGCCGCTCCGGCGAAACGCCGCGCTCGCCCTTTCTCACTTCGATCGGGTCGCCTGGCACCAGCCTGACCATCACGAAGGTGATGAACATCAGCGCGATGAAGGTGGGAATGGTCAGCGCCAGGCGCTTGAGCAGAAACCGGAACATTGGCGCCTGTGCTGGTGTCCGAAGCCGCGGTCTGGAGGAAAGCCCTCCCCCCGGGCAAGCGCCGGGGGAAGGGCAGACTCGATGATCACTCG
>DAISVW010000323.1:0-3358 GCA_036826695.1 Aestuariivirga sp. | reverse complement strand
TCTCGACCTCGATCTTGCGGTCAGCCAGCAGCTTGCGCAGCCGGTTGATCTGGATGTCGACGATGGCGCCCATATTGTCCCGCTTCAGGCGATGGAACAGGATGATTTCATCGAGCCGGTTCAGGAACTCGGGCCGGAAGTGCGATTTCACCACCGCCATCACCTGATCTTTCACCACGTCGACGTCCTGCGCCTCGCCGAGATTCACCAGATACTCGGAGCCAAGGTTCGAGGTCATGATGATCAGCGTGTTCTTGAAATCGACGGTGCGGCCCTGGCCGTCGGTCAGGCGGCCGTCGTCCAGGACCTGCAGCAGGACGTTGAACACGTCAGGATGAGCCTTCTCGATTTCGTCGAACAGCACCACCTGATAGGGCCTGCGCCGCACCGCCTCGGTGAGCGCCCCGCCCTCGTCATAGCCGACGTAACCGGGAGGAGCACCAATCAGCCGCGAGACTGAGTGCTTCTCCATATACTCCGACATGTCGATCCTGACCATCGCGTGCTCGTCGTCGAACAGGAAGGAGGCAAGCGCCTTGGTCAGCTCGGTCTTGCCGACACCCGTCGGCCCGAGGAACATGAACGAGCCAATCGGTCGGTTCGGGTCCTGCAGGCCGGCGCGGGCGCGCCTGACCGCCGTCGACACGGCGATCACCGCCTCCTGCTGGCCGATGACGCGTTTCGCGAGCGCCTTCTCCATCGAGATCAGCTTCTCGCGTTCGCCTTCCAGCATCTTGTCGACGGGAACGCCCGTCCAGCGCGACACCACCTGGGCCACGTGATTTTCGGTCACCGCTTCCTCAAGCATCTTGGAGCTTGATTTGTCCTCGGCATCCTTCAGCTTCTTCTCAAGCGCAGGAATGGTCGAATAGGCAAGCTCGCCAGCCTTGGCGAAATCGCCCTTGCGCTGCGCCTGGTCAAGCTCGAAGCGCGCCTTCTCGAACTCCTCCTTGACCCTGGAGGCTGAGGCAAGTTGCTCCTTCTCCTCCTTCCAGCGCCTGGTCATGGCGCCCGACTTTTCCTCGAATTCGGCGAGTTCTTTTTCAAGCTTGCCGAGCCGGTCTCTGGAGGCCGCGTCGGTTTCCTTCTTCAGCGCCTCGCGCTCGATCTGCAGCTGCATGATACGGCGGTCGATCTCGTCGAGCTCTTCGGGCTTGGAATCAACCTGCATGCGCAGCCGTGAGGCCGCTTCGTCCATCAGGTCGATGGCCTTGTCGGGCAGGAACCGGTCGGTAATGTAGCGGTTGGAGAGAACCGCCGCCGATACGAGCGCCGAGTCGGTGATCCGAACGCCGTGGTGCAATTCATACTTCTCCTTGATGCCGCGCAGGATCGAGATCGTATCCTCGACCGAAGGTTCGTTGACAAACACCGGCTGGAACCGGCGGGCAAGCGCCGCGTCCTTCTCGACATGCTTGCGGTATTCATCGAGCGTCGTGGCACCCACGCAATGGAGTTCGCCCCGGGCCAGCGCCGGCTTCAGCAGGTTGGACGCGTCCATGGCGCCCTCGGTCTTGCCCGCGCCCACCAGTGTGTGCATCTCGTCGATGAACAGGATGACGCCGCCCTCCGAGGCGGTCACCTCGGACAGCACTGCCTTCAGCCGCTCCTCGAATTCGCCGCGGTACTTGGCGCCGGCGATCAGCGCGCCCATGTCGAGCGCCATGAGCTTCTTGTCCCTGAGGCTCTCAGGGACGTCACCCTTGACGATGCGCAGAGCGAGACCTTCGGCGATCGCTGTCTTGCCGACGCCGGGTTCGCCGATCAGCACCGGATTGTTCTTGGTGCGCCGCGACAGCACCTGGATGGTGCGGCGGATCTCCTCGTCGCGCCCGATCACCGGGTCGAGCTTGCCTTGCTGGGCTGCTTCGGTGAGATCACGGGCATATTTCTTGAGCGCGTCATAGCCCTGCTCGGCGGATGCGGTGTCCGCCGTCCTGCCCTTGCGGATCGCATTGATCGCCTCGTTCAGCCCCTGGGCTGTGACCCCGGCGGCCTTCAGCGCCTTCGCGGCCTCAGATGGTTCGACGGCAAGAGCCTGCAGCAGGCGCTCAGCGGTGACATAGCTGTCACCCGCCTTCTCCGCCAGCTTCTGGGCCGCATCGAAGACCCGGGCCATTTCTGGCGCCAGATAGACTTGCCCTGCCCCGCCGCCAGAGACTTTCGGAAGCCTGGCAAGAGCAGCTTCAGTTTCACGTAGGGCAAGGCGGGAGTCGCCACCACTCGCCTTGATCAGGCCGGCTGCCAGACCTTCCTCGTCATCCAGCAGAACCTTCAGAAGATGCTCGGGGCTGAAGCGCTGGTGGCCAGCGCGCAGCGCCAGGGATTGGGCGGCCTGTACGAAACCCCGCGACCGTTCGGTATATTTTTCGAAATCCACGACTATTCTCCTCCTCGGCACATGATCGAGGCTCCGCGAGAGGCAGCCCGGACATGCCGTCAACGGTTGAAGTACCGCCCATCCCCGTCTGAACCCCCGAAAGGCATTCCGCTTGGAGAGCGGGCAATGATGAGGTCATATGGGGTTGGATTGGCACGGATCAAGCGATCGGCGACATGATTGGCAGAATTTCAGGCCACTTCCTTGCGCAAGGTCAATTGGCAGCACAGCCGGGAGCGAAGCATGGTTCAGAAAATCGATCCCACCGGACTTGACGCCTACAAGCCCGCCGAGGTGGCGCTCCGCATCGAAGAGGCGGGCGTCAGGAAGGCGGCGCTTGGCGCTGTGCCCCTGCTGACGCTCGCCGTGCTGGCCGGCGTGTTCATCGCCCTCGGCGCCGCCGCCTTCACCGCCGCACTGGCCGGAACAGCGCCAGGCTTCGGCCCGGCCCGTCTGCTGGCCGGAGCGATCTTCTCGACCGGGCTCATCCTGGTGGTGGTGGCTGGGGCGGAACTGTTCACCGGCAATGCGCTGATCGTCATGGCCTGGGTGGACAGGCGGGTCTCCGGCGCCGCGCTCTTGCGCAACTGGGCCTTCGCCTTTTCCGGCAATCTGATCGGGGCCCTTGCCGTGGCGGCCCTGATGTGGGCCTCGGGCCTGTTCTCTGGCCCCCAGGGCGACATCGCACGGGCCATCGCCGAGGCGAAGCTGGCCATCGGCCCGGTCGAGGCCTTCAGCCGTGGCGTCCTGTGCAACATGCTGGTCTGCCTCGCGGGCTGGCGCAGCTTCGCGGCGCGCGGTGTGGCGGACAAGGTGCTGGCCATCGTCTTCCCGATCACCGCCTTCGTGCTGCTGGGGTATGAGCACTCGGTGGCCAACATGTATCTTATCCCGGCCGGCTGGGCAGCGGGAGCGCCCGTGACACTCGCAGGCTTCCTGGGCAACCTGGTTCCGGTCACCCTTGGCAATGTGGTGGGC
>DAISVW010000322.1:0-3360 GCA_036826695.1 Aestuariivirga sp. | reverse complement strand
TGTGATAGCGGCCGCGTCAGCCCCGATATCTGCTGGCTCAACGCCGACAGCCGGGAATTGACGGTGTCGAGGGCGTCGACCGTCTTGCATTCATTTTCCTCGATGCGGACGGCAAGCCCCGCCAGATCGGCGAGTTTACGGTTGATCAACTGCAAAGTCAGCGCACTGTCAGGACGCTGGGCCGGCGCCGTGGCGCTGCGGACCGGCGGCGGTTCAGCGCGGGCTCTTTGCCGCGAGCGCGGCATGGAGCCCGGGAAACGTTCCTGCAGCAGAGATGTTCCAGCCTGCGCCGCACCTCCACCTTCACTCCGGTCGGCAATCGTGGATTCCAACCATTCTCCGAGCGCAACATCAACCTCGCGCACCGCGCGTTTGTCTGTCGCGCGGGCTTCAGGCTCTGATCCCTTCACACTCCAGGGAGTGCCCGGCTTCATGGACTCATCTCTCGGCTGCCAGCTCCTGGCGCAATGGTTGCGGCCAGGCCACCTGCGTGTGATGCAATATTTTCAGAAATCGTTTGTTGACGAACATCGTAAACAATCCGTTAAGCCTTTGTTTCAGGGAACAAGTGCTCCTTTCCCGCGACGCGGACAGGGCAAGAAGATGCGTCAACGGAATTCCACCCCACGCGATGGACATGGAACTTGACGCAGGGTATGAATCATCCGCCTGGGAGGTCGTGGAAACGAGACAGCGCCCGATCAAGAACCGTTTGGAGAAGTGTTGATCATGACGATGACCGAAGCGAAAGAGCGTTCCAACCGTGACCGGACCTATTCGATCACCGAGCTCTGCCGCGAATTCGACGTAACCCCCCGCACGCTGCGCTTCTATGAACAGAAGGGCCTTCTGCACCCGGCCCGCCGCGGCTGGACCCGCCTGTTCAGTTACCGCGACCGGGCCCGCCTGCAGTTGATCCTGCGCGGCAAGAAGGTCGGTTTCGCGCTCGAGGAAATCAAGGAAATGCTCGACCTCTACAATCTCCGGGACGGGCAGCTGACGCAGCTCCGGATCGCCTCGACCAAGATGCGCGAGCGCCTGGAAGCGCTGCGGAAGCAGCGGGTGGAACTCGAAGACGCCATCGCCGATCTCGAGCGCACCGTGGTGGTCGTCGACGGCATGCTTCGCGAACGCGAGTCGGCGGGGCCGAAGGCCGCGAACAACTGACCATCGCCGTTATCTTCTTGCTCCGCCAGAGCATCCGGGCCAAAACCCGCGTGATGACCCCTTTTGCAGGATTGTCCGGCCGCCGATGCCGCTTGCCTTTGTTCTGAACCCGCTCGACCGGCGCGCCAACGACCGCACCGATGCCACGTGGATCGCCGCGCAACGGCAGCGGCCGGACGCCCGCCTGATCGGCATCGCCGGAGATGCGGTGCTCATGAATGGCGGCACTCTGGCCAACGCGCATGACGATGGCAGCGCGCAAGCATTCTTCCTCGGCCTCGATCACGCGGGGCGGCCGTGGTTCGCGCAGCGCACGACCGCAATCGATGGCCTCCGGGATTTGCGCGGCCTCGCCATGGAAGAGGCCTTGCCGGCGGAGGAACTGGGCATCCTGGCCCAGGCGCGATCGATGATCTCCTGGCATGAACGGCGCAGCTTCTGCTCAAACTGCGCCGCCCGGCTCGAGATCGCCGACGCCGGCTACCGCCGCCATTGCCCGCAATGCGGCATGGATCACTTTCCGCGCACCGACCCCGTGGTGATCATGGTGGCGAGGCATGCGCGCGGCATCCTGCTCGGCCGCCAGAAGGCCTGGAAGCCCGGCATGTATTCCGCCCTTGCCGGTTTCGTCGAACCGGGCGAAACCATCGAGGATGCGGCGCGGCGCGAGGTTTACGAGGAATCCGGCATCCGGGTGGGCGCGGTGCGCTATGTGTCAAGCCAGCCCTGGCCCTTCGTCTCGAACCTGATGATTGGATTGATCGGCGAGGCGCTGACCGACGAAATCACCGTCGACGCCACCGAACTCGAGGACGCGCGCTGGTTCAGCCGCGAGGAGGCAGGCCAGATGCTGGCGCGCACTCATCCGCAAGGGCTTTACGCGGCGAACCCCTTCGCCATCGCCCACGATCTGGTGAAGGCCGCGCTGGCCGGATGAACGTCAGGCCCCCGCGAAGCGGCGGGCGATTTCGGCGCGGTGCGGTGAAGCCTTGTAGGTTCCCAGCACGCGAAGGTAGCTGGTGAAGAATTCGAGCTCCTCCATGGCCAGCCTGACATTGCGTTCAGCCGGGTGGCCCTCGATGTCGGCATAAAACTGGGTGGCCGAGAACTGTCCCTCGATCTGGTAGGATTCGAGCTTCGTCATGTTCACGCCGTTGGTCGCGAAGCCGCCCATCGCCTTGTAGAGGGCGGCCGGCACGTTGCGCACCCGGAACACGAAACTGGTGATCACCGGCGCGCCGTCTGGCGCAACCTCCCGGGGTGCCGACGCCAGCACCACGAAACGCGTGGTGTTGTGGCTCTCGTCCTCGATATCCTCGCGGATCAAGTCGAGGCCGTAGATTTCGGCGGCGAGGCGGGAGGCGATGGCGGCGCGCGAGGTGTCGCCCGTTTCGGAAAGCTCGCGGGCGGCACCCGCGGTATCAGCCGCGACAACGGGTTTGAGGCCCAGTTTGCGGATGACCTTCCGGCACTGGCCCAGTGCCTGCACATGGCTGTGGACGCTGCGGACGCCGGAGAGGCTGGCGCCCGGCACCACCATCAGCTGGTGATGAACCGGCAGAAAGTATTCGCCCACGATATGAAGGCTGGAGCCTGGCAGCAGGTGGTGGATGTCGGCCACCCGCCCGGCAACCGAGTTCTCGATGGGGATCATGGCGAGGGCCGCCTCGCCGTCCGTCACGGCCTGGAATGCGTCCTCGAAGGTGCCGCAGGGCAAGGGCTCGTGGCCGGGAAAGGCCTCCACACAGGCGATGTGCGAGTTGGCGCCCGGTTCGCCCTGATAGGCGATCTTGGATGTCATCAGGAGGTCCTCAGCAGACGGCGGGCGGCTTCGAGATCGGCCGGCGTATCGACCCCCAGTGGCACGCTGTCAACCCGCACCACGGCGATACGCATGCCGTTGTCCATGGCGCGCATCTGCTCAAGCTTGCGTTCGGCCTCGCGCGGACTGACCGGCAGCGCCACGAAATGTTCCAGCACCGGCCGCCGGTAGGCATAGAGTCCGATGTGGTGCCAGTAGGGAGGCTGGTCCTCCGGGCGCAGCTCGCGCACGAAGTCACGCGCGAAGGCCACCTCGCGCTGATCATTGAGGGGGGCGATGGCCTTGACGATATTGGGGTTGGCGGCGTCCGCCGCGGTCTCAATCGCATTGCGTGCGGGCATGTCGACGGTCGCGTTGATCGCACCGTCGTC
>DAISVW010000321.1:0-3373 GCA_036826695.1 Aestuariivirga sp. | reverse complement strand
GGTGAAGATGCCGCCGCCAAGACGGGCGAAGATCGAGATCAGCGAGGCGCCGAAGGAGAGTGCCACCAGCGCGTCGATCACCGTCCGGCTCGTCGGGTCGAATCCGAGCGAGTCCTTGAGGAAGCCGAAGTACAGGGTAACGCCGAGAAGGCCGAGCCCCGCCACCAGAAGGCCGGTCACCGCCCCCGCCTTGAAAGCGAGATCCAGGCCGCCTGCCAGCGACTTTGTCGCCGCCTGCGCCACGCGCACATTGGCTCTGACCGAAACATTCATGCCGATGAACCCGGCAACGCCAGACAGGATGGCGCCGATGGCGAAACCGATCGCCGACCACACGCCCAGCAGAAGCCAGGCGAGAACGAAGATCACCACGCCGACGATGCCGATGGTGGTGTACTGGCGGTTGAGATAGGCCGTGGCGCCTTCGCGCACCGCGGCCGAGATTTCCTGCATGCGGGCCGTACCGGCGTCCGCCGCCATCAGGCTGCGGGTGGTGACGATGCCATAGATGATGGAGAGCGCCCCCGCGAGGACGAGCAGCCAGAGAGCCGTGGTCATGATAAACCCTTGTGTCTGTATTGCGTTTGCCCGGTGCCCCGGCCTGCGGACCACTCCGCCCCCCTGCCCCGGAAAGTGAAGGCGGTATGCCAAATCGAGGGCCAGAGCGCAACCACCAGAAAGTCAGGAACTCTCGGGCGAGCCGTCTAAACCTCCACCACGGAGACCTTTACGCTGGGCTTCTTGCCCCACAGGCCATCGGCGGCGCGGCGGATGGCGGTGCGAATCGTCTCGGCCAGTGCCGCGTGATCCTTGCGGCGGGGTTTCGGCAAGGCGCCCACGGCCTGCTCGGCGGTAGCCGCAAGCTCGCCTTCAAGCCCCATGGGAAGCCCGTCCCCCATCACCTCGATCGCCGCGATCTCGCCCCGCTGGCTCAGCACCACGCTCACCAGCACGATCCCTGCGAAGGAGAGCTTGCGGCGCTGCCGGGCCGGGCCATCCTCGGAGGGTACGATCAGCCGTCCGTCGACATGGAGCCGGCCGCAGGGCGCCTCGTCGATCTCGGCAAGGGGCCCGGGACAGAGCCGCAGGATGTGGCCGTCACGTGGCACCATGACATCGGCGATGCCCTGGCCCCGCGCGAAATCCCGGTGGGCGCGGAGATGCCGCGGTTCGCCATGCATGGGAATGAGCGCCCTGGGCTTCACCCAGTCATAGAGCAGCGCCAGCTCGCCCTGGCGGGGGTGGCCGGAGGAATGGACGAGATCGTCTTCCCCGGTGACCATGTCGATGTCGAGCCGCGCCAGATTGTTGAGAACACGGCCCACCTCCTTCTCGTTGCCGGGGATCGTCTTGGACGAGAAGATCACCAGATCGCCCGGTTCCAGCGAGACATGCGGGTGGATGTCCTCGGCGATGCGGGCGATGGCGGCGCGCGGCTCACCCTGGCTTCCCGTGCACAGCAGCATCACCTTGCCGGGCGGCAGATAGCCGAACTCCTCCTCGTCGAGCAGGCGGCCGGCGTCGAGCAGCATGCCGCAGCTTCGTGCCGCCTCGATGGTTTTGCGCTTGGCGCGGCCGGCGATCACCACTTCGCGGCCGGTGGCGCGCGCCGCGCGTATCGCTGGAACGATGCGGTCGACATGCGAGGCGAAGGTGGTGATCGCCACCCGTCCCTCGGCCTGCTGCACGATGTCCGTGATCCGCCTGGCCACATCGGCCTCGGACGGCGAATGACCTTCGCGCAGCACGTTGGTCGAATCGCAGACCAGCACGTCGACGCCCTTGGCGCCGATCTCGCGCAGGCGCTTCTCGTCCATGCCCTGGCCAAGCACCGGGGTGCGGTCGATCTTCCAGTCGCCGGAGTGCAGGACCCGGCCCTGCCGGGTTTCGATCAGCAGCGCCGTGGGCTCGGGGATCGAATGGGTAACGGCCACAAACTCGAGCGCAAATGGGCCCAGCGTGAAGCGGGCGCCGACCGCCATGGTCTTCACCGGCACCTGCTCGTCAAGCCCCGCCTCTTTCAGCTTCAGCGCCAGGATCTGCGCCGCAAAGGGCGTGCAGTAGACGGGGCACTGCAGCTGCGGCCACAGCCACGCGACGGCTCCCAGATGATCCTCATGCGCATGGGTGAGAACGAGGCCAACTAGGCGGGATTTCTCGGCGGCGATGTAGCTCACGTCCGGCAGCACCAGGTCGATGCCGGGGTCCGTCTCCTCGCCGAACTTGACGCCGAGGTCGACCATCAGCCAGTGGCGGTCATCCACGGGCCCCGCCCCGTAGCAATAGCAGTTCATGCCGATCTCGCCGGTGCCACCGAGCGGCAGCAACACGAGTTCATGGGGAAGATCGCCCCTGCGTCTGGCGTTCATGACTGTTTCCGTCTCATGGCATCTAGGCTTTCAAAGCTCACTTCGCCGGCATGGATCGGCGTTGGCAGACCATCCGGCGTCACGATGATCAGCGCGCCATCCGCCGCGAGGCCGCGGAACAGGCCGGTGAGGCGCTGGCTTCCCGCCGTGGCCGAAACCGGCTCGCCAAGCCCGAGTGCGCGCTGCTCCCAGGCCTTGCGGATGTTGGCGAAGCCCCGTCCCTCATCCCACTCCGCGAGGCGGCGGGCAAGACTGCCGTCGAGCCCCGCCAGCACCTCCGCGGCGGAGAGATCGCCGCCCAGCATGGTCACCGGATAGGGCGTGGCGGCCGGCGCGTGCGCGACATTCACGCCGCAGCCAATGGCAATGCGGGTGGGGGACGCCCCCACCACCTCCGGCAGCACGCCACAAAACTTGGCGCCGCCGATCAGCACGTCATTGGGCCATTTGATGCGCGGCGACAGACCCGGGCGCAGCGCCGCCACCATGTCGTGGACGGCAAGTGCCGCCACGAAGCTCACCTGCGGCGCTACCTCGGCGCCGGCTGCGATGGCGAAGAGATAGGTGGCATAGAGATTTCCCGGCTCGCTCACCCAGCTGCGGCCGAGGCGGCCCCGCCCGTCTGTCTGCTCATCCGCCCACAACCAGAGCGGGCCTCCCTCGCCCCGTTCGGCAAGGCGGCGGGCCTCCAGATTGGTGGAATCGATCGTGGCGAAATGGCGGACCGGATGTCCGCTGGCGAGGATCAATAGAGCGACTTGGCGGCGGCGGCCGCCACTTCGATGACCGGCGCGGCAATCCACGGGATCAGGAACAGCAGCGCGAAGGCACCCGCCGCATAGGCCACGATCTTCACCTCGCCGTCCATCGGATCCATCGCCGCTTTGGGCTCGTCGAAGTAGATGGTCTTGACGATGCGCAGATAATAATAGGCGCACACAACGGAGGCCACTCCGCCACTCACCACGCGCAAGAAGCTAACCACCTGTACACCTGCCCAGAAC
>DAISVW010000320.1:0-3377 GCA_036826695.1 Aestuariivirga sp. | reverse complement strand
CGCGCGCGGCCACTTGCGCGCCGGTGTCACCTTTCAGATTGCGCGGGAAATCATGAGGCAGTCCCGCCGCGACGATGTGCCAGAGTTCGCCCACCGCGGTTTCGGGCGCGTGCAGTTCGGCCCCGATCAGCGTGGTGAAATTGTTGGAGCGGAAATTCCGTGTGTCGGCGATGGGATAGCCGAAGTGATCGATGAAATGCTCCGATAGCTGCATGAAGTCATAGCCGGCGTTCTTGTAGGCGTCGACAACCTGACCGGGCTCGAGCGCGCCATCCGAGAGGTTGGAATGGGTGTGCAGGTTGCCGCGCCAGAAACGTCCAGGGGCGGCGAAGGGTGCGAGCAGGGACATGATGATCGATTTCCTTGAAGCTCAAATGCTCATCTGCATGCCAAGCTCGACCACGCGGTCCGGCGGAATGCGGAAGAACTCGATGGCGCGGGAGGACTGGTTCGCCATCATGATGAACAGACGCTGCTGCCAGTAGGGGAGTGCCGAGCGCGCCGACATGCGGATCACGCGGCGGCCGAGGAAATAGGACGCCTGGCGCGGGTCGATCTCAAGGCCGAAGGGCGCGCAGGCGCGCAAGGCCTTGGGCAAGTCCGGCTGCTCCATGTAGCCGAAGCGGGCTTCCACCAGCCAGGCGCCGAGCGGCAGCCGCTTCACTGACACCCGCTCTTCGGTTTCGATCCGCGGCTCGCTCGTCGTTTCCGCGGAGATGAACACCAGCCGGTCATGCAGCACGCGGTTGTGCTTGAGGTTGTGCATCAGGGCGCTGGGGGCAAAGAGCGGGTCCGTCTGCAGGAACACGGCGGCCCCGGCCACCCGTGGCGGCTGGCGGCGCTCCAGGCTTTCGAGCAGCGGCACCAGTTCGACCGACTCTTTCTTCAGCTTGTCGGCCAGCGCCCGGCGTCCGCGCATCCAGGTGACCATGAGAAGAATGATGCTGGAGCCGAGCAGGACGGGCATGTAGCCGCCGTCGTCCAGCTTCAGTCCATTGGCGGTGAGGAAGGTCGCTTCGATGACGAATATAAGCACCAGCGCCGGAATGACGATGAGGCGCGGCAGGTTGCGCGATGTCCAGAAGAAGATGATGGCCAGGACGGTGTCGACGATCATCGCGGTGTTGACCGCGATGCCATAGGCTGACGCCAGATTGCTCGAAGACTGAAAAACCAGCACCAGGATGATGACGCCGACGAGAAGGAGCCAGTTGATCTGGCCGACATAGATCTGGCCCAGCTCCGTCTCGCTGGTGTGGGTGATGCCCATGCGCGGGAACAGCCCCAGCAGGATTGCCTGCTGGGCGATCGAGAATGCGCCGGTGATGACGGCCTGCGACGCAATCACCGTGACGGCGGTGGCGAGCAGCACCAGAGGAATGACCAGCCAGCCCTCGACCATCAGAAAGAACGGGTTCGACACCGACTCAGGGTGCGAAATGATGAAGGCGCCTTGGCCCAGGTAGTTGAGGATCAGGGCGTGAAACACCACTCAGAGCCAGGCGATACGGATCGTCTTGTCGCCGAAATGGCCCATGTCTGCATAGAGCGCCTCGCCGCCGGTCACCGCCAGGAACACGCCGCCGAAAACGAGGAGCGCTAAGCCAGGCTGATCGACGAGCATAGAGATGCCATGGAGCGGGTTGAAGGCATCGAGGATGCCGAGATCGTCCCAGATGTGGAAAAGACCCATGACGCCCAGTGTGCCGAACCAGACAACGGTGATGGGGGCGAACAGCGAGGCGACTCCGGCCGTGCCTTTGTACTGGAACAGGAAAAGGCTGATGAGGATGCACAGGGTGAGCGGCACGACATAAGGCGCGAAACCGGGGTTCACCACTTTCAGCCCCTCGACCGCCGACAGAACCGACATGGCGGGCGTGATCATGGCGTCGCCAAAAAAGAACGCAGCGCCGATGATGCCGAGAAACAGCACGAATCCGCCCTTGCGCTTCAGCAATGTCTCGACCAGCACGACGAGCGAGAGAATGCCGCCTTCGCCGCGATTGTCGGCGCGCATCAGGAAGAAGACGTATTTGAGCGTCACGATCAAGATCAGCGCCCAGATCAGCAGCGAGGCCACGCCCAGCACCGCGGCTCTGAGATCGCCGCCCGCCGTGACCACGGGGTGCAGGGCCTCGCGCATCGCATAAAGCGGGCTGGTGCCGATATCGCCGAACACCACGCCGACTGATGCAAAGGCAAGCTTCAGCGTGTTGTTGGAGGCGCCGTGGGGCGCGTCGGTAGGGGCTTGCATGGAATGGCGCCCGGGGCGCTGCTCCCTGTTAATGCACGGCGGCTATTCCGCCGTTACGACGGCGCGGCATTCAGCAGGAAGCGATGCCAGAGTCAAGGGCGGGGGCGGCTTCACGGGCTTCTCCGGCTTCTTGACGGGCGGCGGGTGCTCGATGCGCTTCCATGGCGCGTCGCCGAGCCAGTAGGCAAGCTCTTCGCCGCAACCTGTGCCGTCCGGCGGATTGGGTTCGGGCTGGTTCTTGCACGCCTTGTCGTCCGCCGGGCAGCGCATGCGGATGTGGAAGTGGTAGTTATGCCCGTAATAGGGGCGGACTTTTGCGAGCCATGACCGGTTGCCCGTGGCCCATTTGCAGAGTTCCGCCTTGATCGGCGGATGCACGAAGATGCGCGCGACTTCAGGGTAGGAGGCAGCGCGCCTGATCAGCCTCGCATGGGCTTCCGTCCACACGTCTGGATCGATGCGCTTCCTGTCCTTCACCACGAGGACCGGCTTCACCTTCTCGATCTCCGCAATGCTCATCTTCCGGTTGGGCATGGGCTTCAACCAGATGTCGGCATCGAGGCCGACCTGGTGGCTGGCATGCCCCGACGGCATGGGGCCGCCGCGCGGTTGCGAGATGTCGCCCACCAGCAAGCCGTTCCAGCCGTCCTTCTGCTTGGCCTCCACGGCCAGTTTCTCGATCAGTTCGCCCAGCTGTGGCTGGCCCCAGTAGCGGTTGCGCGACAGCCGGATCACCTGCCAGGCTGGCCCTTCGACCGGCAAGGCGACGCCGCCCGCCATGCAGCCCCGCGCATAGGAGCCGATCGAGCGCGCCCGCAAGTTCTTGGTCGGCGCGTCCTGGGCGCTGAACACCTTCTTGGCTGGAAGCTTCATCAGCTGATCGTCGCTCAGGGCGGCCAGCGCCCGGGTGTCCGTGAGCGATTGCTGCTGCGCCGCTGCGAGCCCGGTGTCGGCCAGCAGCGCCAGCGCCAACACCAGTGCACGAAACATCACGCGGTTCATTTCTTGCGGAACCTGTCGAGCGAAACGATCTTTTCGGCTTCAGCGGAGGAAGGCGCTTCGGCTGGCAGCGCCTCTGGCTTCGCCGCCTCCCCATCGCGCGGGCGAGTGCCGGGCGCCG
>DAISVW010000319.1:0-3394 GCA_036826695.1 Aestuariivirga sp. | reverse complement strand
CCCGATCTGGCGGGTGGTGATTATCGCCGCTGTCGCACTCAAGAGTGTTCTCAGAACACGATTCATCGTCTATTGCCCCTTTTGGTTGAGATATACTCCGATTTCTAAACCTGGTAGCTCCCATGGATTGCAGAAAAATGTACAATTAGCCGTTTGATCCCGAGAAGGCATTTTGGGGCTACCACATGAAGATAACAGCATCCGCAATTGTCGATGCCAAGGCGTGCCTCCGCGCGAGCGGCTGGCTCAGCCGCTGTCCGACGCCATTCGCAGAAGCTCTGCTGGCAAAATTACAGTGGATGACCGCCGATCCTGAGGAGCAAATCGCAAGAGGAGGCGAAGCAGATAGCGCCATGTTCGGGTTGGCAAGCGGGTCGGCCGGCATCGTCCCCGCCATTGCCGCGGCCGATGTCGGACTGATCCTCATCGCCTCGGCGCCGTTCTGGTTTGGGCTGCAGCCATTCGCGACTGGCGAAGGCCGGCAAATCAGCGTGCTGGCCCGCCAGAAATGCCTCGTCGGGCGCATCGACAAACAAGCGCTGAGCCAGATCCTCAAGGATCATCCGGATGGCTGGCGCATGCTGCTGATGCAGGTAACGGAGTCGAGCGCCCTGGCGGTGCAGGGTGTCGCTGATTTGTTGCTCACCGACCGCTACCGCCGCTGTGGCGCGGTGCTTCTGCGACTTGCCGGAGCGCGCAACCCCGGTTCAACCCCGCAGGAGGTCTTCTGTACCCACGAAGAGCTGGGAGACCTGTGCAATCTCTCGAGAACGTCCGTCGGCAATATTCTCGGGCGATTCGAAAGCCAGCAGTTGCTGAAGACGGGTTACCGCAGCCTCCGCGTCATCGATGCCAATCGGCTCCGGTCGCTGGTGGATGCCTCCTGAGCCGTTCATCCAAGAGCCAGCAGCATCATCCGTTCACCCGGTCAGACGGCGCCCCACCGTGACGGGCGGGGATTGCGATGATCGTTTCATTGACACGCCAAGGCCGTTCTGCGAGTCTGATTCGCCGAGGCATCATATCTCAGGCTGGAGGAATACCATGGGAATTGAATCAATTCTGATCTTGCTGGTGATCGGTGCGGTTGCCGGCTGGCTGGCTGGCTTGGTTGTCAAGGGCGGCGGCTTTGGCCTGGTCGGCGACATCGTGGTCGGCATTGTCGGTGCCCTGGTTGCCGGCTTTCTGTTTCCGGCGCTGGGCCTCCATCTCGGCAGCGGCATCATTGGCACCATCATCGCGGCAGCCATCGGCGCGATCATCTTCCTGGTGATCATCAAGCTGATCAAGCGCGCCTAGGCTTCCGGGTCGCCATCTTTCGTAACCTGGCGTCCGTCAGGCCAAGTGCCGCGGCGGATGCCTGTGATTTTCCGGGACGTGATGAGGAACGTGCTGCACCATCTTCGAACCGCGACACTGTCGCTCTTGCTGATGGCCGCTGCCGGTCTGACGCCGGCGGCGGCTGCGGAACCGGCGGCGCTGGATGCCATCATCATGGAGCTCGCTCCGCCGCCCTCCGGCGAGGCGCTGGCCCAGATCCCCGATCCCGGACGGAAGCTTCTGGCGCTCCGCAGCTATCTTCGCTCCGGCCCGGAGATCGCCAAGCGCTGGAGCTGGACCGCTGACGAGATCAAGGCGTTTGAAGGCTCCGCTGAACAGCGGGCCCTCTTGTCGGAGATCGCCGCCGTCAAGGCGCATTTCGCGGCGAACAACCCGGGTTTTGAAGTCTATGTGCATGGCACCGTCCGCAGCCTTGATGAGCAGGTCGCCAAGTGGAACGCCAATGAGTCGGTCGGCGCGGTGGCTTCGGAACTCCTCGGCGCCTACAAGGCGGCCTTCGAAACTGGTGGCGGCCAGCCCGCCGCAATCGATGCGAAGAAACTCGCAGGCTGGCTTCGCGCCTACCAGCCGTCGAAGCGGGCCAATCTGGCCGCACCCGGCATGACGCTCCATGGCAGGGCCAGCGCCATCGATTTCCAGATCATGAAGGGCGGTCGCATCTATGCCGGCGCCGATACGAAGCAGGTGACCGGCATCTGGCGGGCCGAGGGCTGGGATCAGAAGCTGAAGGCCAGCGTGAATGCGGCCGGTCCGTCGTTCATCGGCCCGCTCGCCAACCCGGACGAGCCCTGGCATTATGACTATGCCCCGGGCCCGGAATCCGCCAGCGCCGACTGAGGGTTTTACTTGCGGCGGGTCTTCTTCTTCGCCGCCGCCACGGGCTTGCGTGGCCGCGCCACGTCATTGGCGCCCTCGGGCTCAGGCCCCAGCCCATAACTCATGCGCTTCATCTGGCCGATCACCCGGTCCATCTCCTCGTCGGAGAGAACAGGCGGCTTGCCGAGAGTCAGCGCCTGCACATAGAGCCGGGAAATCGTCTCGACTTCGGTTGCCATCCACAGGGCGCTCTCCAGCGTCTTGCCGAGCGAGATCTGGCCATGCTGGCCAAGCAGGCAGGCAAGCCGCCCCTCGAGGGCCTCGATCGCCGCGTCGGACAGCGCCTGGGTGCCGAACGTCTCGTAGCGGGCGCAGCGGATGGTGGTGCCTCCGGCAATGCCGACCATGTAGTGGAAAGAGGGAATGGTCTTGTGGTGGCAGGCCAGCGTCGTGGCGTAGACCGAGTGGCAGTGCAGCACCACGTCGATGTCGGGGCGGGCCTTCAGGATGTCGCGGTGAAATCGCCATTCGGAAGAGGGGCGGCGGCCGGCATAGCTGCCATCGAAATCCATCTCCACGATGTCCTCGGGCTTCATGTTGTCATAGGGCAGCGAGGACGGGGTGATCAGAAAACCGTTTCCGATGCGCAGCGAAAGGTTTCCGGCGGTGCCCTGGTTGATGCCGGAGGCATTCATCTTCCGGCAGATGTCGATCATCTGGCGGCGTTCGGCGAGATGGGTGATTTTCGGCATCGGTATTGACCTCGGCGACTTGGTTCAGCAATCAGAGGCTGGAATAGTCCGCCCCCCTCACAAAGGCAACCGCCGCGTCCCGCTCAGGCCCAGCGGAAGACGATGAAAGCCCAGATCAGTGCCAGAACCACGGCCCCCCACAGCGGCGTTCCGTAGAAGGCGAGCCAGCCCAGGAAGATGAAGGCGCTGCCCAGATGCGTCATGAACAGGCGGTCGCCCCGCGTGGTGTCCAGGCGGAATATGCCGCGGCGGGGAGAGCCGCCGGGCGAGAAATACTCCCATACGCCCATGGCCGCGATCGACCCGAAGACATAAAGGAAGAACGCGATGGTCACGCGGTTCCAGGCCATCCAGCTGCCCAGCGGCTGCTGCCACCATTCGGCCGAGAACATCATCGGGTTTTCCATGGTCCTGCCTTTCTCATACGCGGCCCAGGGCGAAGCCCTTGGCGATGTAGTTGCGCACGAACCAGATGACGATCGCGC
>DAISVW010000318.1:0-3403 GCA_036826695.1 Aestuariivirga sp. | reverse complement strand
CTGGATGCCGGCTTGCGCCGGCATGACGAATGGGGAAAGCGATGCGATCCCGCTAAACCGCCTGATGATCTAAAGGCTTGTTCATCCGGGAAGCCTTGAACTCGCCTCATTCTGCACCGAATGGACCGTTGTAGAGGTTATTGCCCCATGCTGAAGCCCGGCATCATGTTTCGCACGCTTGTCCGTTTCATGGCGGTGATCACCGCCGTGACCGGGCTTTACGCGAGTGAAGCGGCGGCGCAGAGTCCCACACGCAGCATCCCGCTGATCCGCGCCGCCGAACTCGAAGGACTGCTGCGGCTCTATACACGCCCGATCTTCAAGGCGGCGGGCGTCAACCCGAAAGCGGTGAAAGTCTACATCATCAACGATCCGCGCATCAACGCCTTCGTGGCGGGCGGGCAGCGCATCTTCGTGAACACCGGACTCTTGCTCGAATCGGACACACCTAACGAGACGATCGGTGTTCTGGCGCACGAAACCGGGCACATCGCCGGCGGCCATCTCGCGCGTATGGGCGTGGAAATCGAGTCGGCAAACTACACCGCGATCATCGGCATGCTTCTGGGCCTTGCCGCCATTGCTGGCGGCATCGCCGCCGGAAGTACGGAGGCCGCGCAGGCCGGACAGGGCATCATGGCCGGCACGAAGGGCCTCGCGCAACGCAACTTCCTCACCTATGCTCGTGGCATGGAGGCCTCCGCCGACCAGGCGGCGCTGAAATATCTCAATGCCACCGGCCAGTCGGCCAAAGGCATGATCAAGCTGTTCGACAAGCTGGCGCGGGAAAACCTGGTGGTTCTGGCGAACGCCGACCCCTACGTGATGTCGCATCCCATGCCGATGGAACGTATTTCCAATCTCGAGCAGTCGGCGAAGAAGTCTCCCTATTATGACGCCAAGGATTCGCCGGCCTTGATGCTGCGCCACGACCTGGCGAAGGCGAAGATCATCGGCTATTCCAGCGGACCGCAGGCGGTGATGCAGCGCTATCCGGCATCCGATCAGTCGATGCCGGCCCGCTATGCCCGTGCCATCGCTCTGTTCCGCAAGGGCGACATCAGGAACGCCTTGCCGATCATCGACAGCCTCATCGCCGAGCTTCCGCAGAACCCGTACTTCTGGGAACTAAAGGGCGAGGCCCTCCTCGAAAATGGCCGCGCCGCCGAAGCTCTGGCACCGGTCAGGAAGGCTCTCGAGCTCCTTCCGAAGAACGGTCTGATCCAGATTCTCGCGGCGCAGGCTCTGATCGACACGGAAAAGCCGGCCAACGCAACCGAGGCAGTCAAATTGCTGCGCCAGGCCCAGCGCTCGGAAGGCGACACGCCGCAGACCTACATGCTTCTGGCTCGCGCCTATGCCCAGACCGGCGACATCGCGCGCGCTGAACTGGCGACGGCCGAATCCGCCCTGCTCCGCGGCGACAAGAAGCTCGCCCTCGAGAAGGCGAAATCGGCACACGCCCGCTTCAAGCCCGGCACGCCCGAATGGATCCGCGCCAACGACGTGCTGACCTTCGCCTCGCGCGACTGACATGGACGAACGCCGGCAATGCTGGCAATCTCACGAAATCCGCTGAAAGGTTTCACGATCATGACACATCGTATTCGTCTTGCCACCGCCGCGGTCTTGCTGCTCGCCGGCTTCACCAGTTCCTTCGCGGCAGAGGGCTTCACCGAGGCCCAGAAGAAGGAAATCGGCGAGATCGTGCGGCAGTACCTTCTGGACAATCCGAATGTCCTGCTCGAAGTGAGCCAGGCGCTCGACGCCCAGCAGAAGGACGCGGAGGCGAAGCAGCGCGCCCCGGCGCTGCAGGCCAGTGCCGAACAACTGTTCCGCTCACCGCATGACCACGTGGCGGGCAACCCGAAAGGCGATGTCACCATCGTCGAGTTCTTCGATTACAATTGCGGCTGGTGCAAGAAGGGCTTCACGGAAATCACCAGCCTCATCGGGCAGGACAAGAACCTGCGCGTGGTGCTCAAGGAATTTCCGATTTTCGGCGGCGATTCCGATTATGCCGCGCTGGCCGCCATCGCCGCCCGCAAGCAGAACAAATACTGGGAGTTGCATTCCGCCCTGTTCAGCCATGAAGGCAAGGTCACCGCCGCCGTTGTCGACGATCTCGCCAAACAGGTTGGCCTCGATCTCGACCGGCTCAAGGCCGACATGAAATCGCCCGAGGTTGCCCAGATCCTCGCCGACAACCATGCCCTCGCCCAGTCGCTGGCGATCAACGGCACCCCCGCCTTCATCATCGACGACAAGGTTTCGCCGGGCTTTCTGCCGGTCGATGGTCTTTCCGCCATCATCGCCGAGGTCCGGGCGGGCGGCGGCTGCAAGCTGTGCTGAGGACAGCCGTCCGCCGGTGCTTCCAAGCCCCCGGCAGACCGCCTATAAGCGTCCGGCAGCGCGAAGGAATCGCCAGGTGAGCAGCAAACCGGTCTTTGTCCTGAACGGCCCCAACCTCAACATGCTCGGCCAGCGGGAGCGTGAGGTCTACGGCGCCGTGACACTGGCCGGTATCGAAAAGAGCTGCCGCGCCCATGCCGCGTCGCTCGGCATGGCGGTCGATTTCCGCCAGACCAACAGCGAGGGCGAGCTGATTTCCTGGCTCCACGAGGCCCGCGAAAAGGCCTGTGGCATCGCCATCAACGCCGGCGCCTACACCCATACCTCGGTGGCGCTTCATGACGCGCTGAAGGCGGCGGAGCTTCCGGCCGTCGAGGTCCACCTCTCCAACATTCACAAGCGCGAGGAATTCCGCCACAAGAGCCTGATCGCTCCGGCAGTGAGCGGCGTCATCTGCGGTTTCGGCCAGGACAGCTATCTGCTGGCAATCACCGCGCTCTCATCTCTCGTAACGTCCAACAAGAAGGTTTGACGCATGCCGAGCAAGAAGCCAACGAGGCCAGCACCGCAAACCGCGCACGACGACCCGGACCTCCGTCTGATCGCGAGGCTGGCAGGTATTCTGAACGAAACCGGGCTGACCGAGATCGAGTTGGACCGCAAGGGAAGCCGCGTGCGTGTGTCGAAGGCGGCGGTCGCCGTGCCGCAGGTGCCGGCGGCCTTCCATGCCCATCACGCACCGGCGGCATCCGCCGCCGCGGTTGAACCAGCCTCTCCGCCGGCCGCCAGGCCATCGGGCGATCATCCAGGCACGGTGAAGTCGCCCATGGTGGGCACCGTCTACATGGCGCCCTCGCCCGGCTCGCCCCTTTTCATCGAGGTGGGCGCCACCGTCAAGGAGGGCCAGACGCTGCTGATCATCGAGGCGATGAAGACCATGAACCAGATCAACGCCCCGCGCGGCGGCAAGGTCACCCACATCTTCGTGGAAAATGCCCAGCCCGTCGAATACGGCGAGGCGCTCGTGACCATCGAGTAGCCCAGCCATGTT
>DAISVW010000317.1:2163-3420 GCA_036826695.1 Aestuariivirga sp. | reverse complement strand
GCCATGGCACCGATGGCGGCAGGCGGCGCACGCCAGGGATCATCGCCTGCATGGCGGCGCTGGCGCTGGGTTGGCGGGGTGCCGCGCTCTCCGTTCATCTCATGACCCTGCATGTGCTCGCTGGTATCCTGGGGGCCATCCTCTCTTTCACGCTGATCGGCGGCGGGGTGGGGGCGGCGGGCACCTCGCTTCTGGTGCTCATCGCCAGCGAGGTGGATGAGCAGCGCCGCGCCCCGGCGGCCACCATGGTGTGGATCACCATGATCATCGGTTTCATCGTGACGGCCGGGCTGGCCAGCCATTTCCTTCATCCGTTCTCGACCTGGCGGCTCGTGACGGTCGCCGCGGCGATCTGTGGTGCTGCCTTCCTGATGACCGTTGCGGCGGTGTGGGGCGTCGAGCGCGGTGGCACGGTTGCGCCCGCCCAACCCGATGAGTCGAAGCCGCCTTTCCGCACAGTGCTGGCCGAAGTATGGGCCGACCGGACGGCGCGCGGCTTCGCGGTGTTCATTTTCGTGTCGATGCTGGCCTACAGCGCGCAGGACCTGATCCTTGAGCCATTCGCAGGGCTCGTCTTCGGCCTGAGCCCGGCTGAGACAACCGCAATGTCGGGGCTGCAGAATTCAGGCGTCTTGCTCGGCATGCTGGTGGTCGGCGGCGCGGCGGCGGTGGTGCCGTGGCTCCTGAGCCTGCGCGGCTGGACGGTACTCGGCTGCCTCGGCTCGGCGCTGGCGCTGGTCGGCCTGGTGGCCGCCGCCAAGACGGGACCTGGCTGGCCGCTGCAGCCCACCGTCTTCGCGCTGGGCTTCTGCAACGGCGTGTTCGCGGTGGCGGCGATTGGCGCCATGTTCGGCATGGCCAGGGCTGGAGCCTCGCGCGAGGGCGTGCGCATGGGATTGTTCGGCGCCTCGCAGGCGATTGCCTTCGGCATCGGCGGCTTTGCCGGAACCGTGCTCGCCGATGTGGCAGGCTGGCTCTCGGGCTCGCCAGCCATGGCCTATGCGGCGGTGTTTGCGGTGGAGGCGGCACTTTTTGTGGCGGCGGCGGCGCTGGCAGTTGCGGCGGTGCGCGGACGGGAAATGACGGAACAGGCCAACCCGCTGGTGCTGGCGGCGCGGCAACAGGCAGGCGGGAGCTGATCAGATGCAAAGCAAAGTGATTCACGATCTGGTGGTGGTGGGCGGCGGCCCGGCGGGGGCGACCGCCGCTGATGACGCGGCGCGCGCCGGTCTCGACGAGGTGCAGCTAGCCCGTGCC
>DAISVW010000317.1:0-2153 GCA_036826695.1 Aestuariivirga sp. | reverse complement strand
CGTGCGGTCCTCTAACTGCCTGGCGGTCGTGTTCCTTTTGAATGAATTGTTTTCTCAGTTGTTTGTTGTGGTGGGCGTCGTACCGGGGGGTCAAACCGCCCCCGACGACGCGGCGCGGGCCGGGCTCGATGTGGTGCTGCTTGACCGCGCCGGGCGCATCAAGCCCTGCGGCGGCGCCATTCCTCCGCGCTGCGTGCGCGATTTCGAGATACCGTCAGAGCTTCTCGTCACCCGGGTGTTCTCGGCGCGCATCGTCTCGCCGTCTGACCGCAAGGTCGACATGCCGATCCCCAATTCCTATGTCGGTATGGTCGACCGCGAGCATTTCGATGAATGGCTCAGAAACCGCGCCGCCGAGAACGGCGCCCGGCGGGTGACCGGCACCTATGAGAAGTTCGCGCGCGATGGCTATGGCACGGCGGAGATCCATTACCGCGACAAGGACGGCGAACCCGCCACGCTGCGGGCCCGCTGCGTGATCGCCGCCGACGGCGCCATCTCGAAACTGGCGCGCGACACGGTGCGCGGCGCCGAGCGCATGCCCTATGTGTTCGCCTATCATGAGATCATCCGCTCGCCGGAAGGCCAGACGCCAGGTTTCGGGCCGGACCGCTGCGACGTCTATTACCGCGGCACGCTGTCTCCCGATTTCTATGCCTGGGTATTTCCGCATGGCGCCACCACGAGCGTTGGCACCGGCAGCGCCAATAAGGGCTTCTCGCTCAAGGGCTCGGTCGCTGAACTGCGCCGTGTGGCCGGCCTCAATGGCGAGACCATCCGGCGCGAGGGCGCGCCCATTCCGCTGAAGCCGCTCAAACGCTGGGACAATGGCCGTGACGTGGTGCTGGCCGGCGATGCCGCCGGCGTCGTCGCTCCGGCTTCGGGTGAAGGCATCTATTACGCCATGCTGGGCGGCAGGCTGGCAGCCGATGCCGCCATCGCCTTCCTCAAGACCGGCGATGCCCGCCAGCTCGCCACCGCCCGCAAGCGCTTCATGAAGGAGCATGGCCGGGTGTTCTGGGTACTCGGCATCATGCAGTATTTCTGGTACAGCAGCGACAAGCGCCGCGAGAGCTTCGTCAAGATGTGCGAGGACGAGGACGTGCAGCGGCTCACCTGGGAGTCCTACACAAACAAGAAGCTGGTGCGAAAAAGCCCGATGGCCCATGTGCGCATCTTCATGAAGGACATGGCGCATCTGCTCGGCATCGCCCGCCCGACCTGACAGGCGCGCCGCTACGGTCGAGTTTCGGGGAGCTCTGCCGGCCATGGCGGATATCGCCGCATCACAAGGCTTCTGCCGCGATTGCTACGCCCCTGTCAGGGCGGAGGATCGGCGTTGCCCGGCCTGCGGCAGCCCGCGTCTGCTGCGCCATCCCGAATTTCACGACCTGTCGATTGCCCACATCGACTGCGACGCCTTCTACGCGGCGGTCGAGAAGCGTGACCGGCCGGAGCTCGCCGACAAGCCGGTGATCGTCGGCGGCGGCACGCGCGGCGTTGTCTCCACCGCCTGCTATGTGGCGCGCATCCATGGCGTCAAATCGGCGATGCCGATGTTCAAGGCGCTGAAACTCTGTCCCGATGCGGTGGTGATCAGGCCCGACATGGCGAAATACGCCGAAGCCGGGCGCCAGGTGCGCGAACTCATGCTGGAGGTGACGCCGCTGGTCGAGCCGTTGTCGATCGACGAGGCCTTTCTCGATCTCACCGGCACGCAAAGGCTGCATGGCATGAGCCCGGCGATGACGATCGCAAAGCTCATCGGCCGCATCCAGCAGGAGGTCGGCATCACCGCCTCGGTGGGCCTGTCGCACAACAAGTTTCTGGCCAAGCTCGCCTCCGACCTCGAGAAGCCGCGCGGATTCTCGGTGCTGGGCCGGGCCGAAACGCGGAGCTTCCTCGCGGCGAAGCCCGTGGGCTTCATCTGGGGTGTGGGCAAGGCCATGCAGGAGGACCTGGCGAAGGACGGCCTCACCATGATCGGCCAGCTGCAGGCCATGGAGAAAGTGGAACTGATGCGCCGCTACGGCAGCATGGGGGCGAGGCTCTATCATTTGGCGCGCGGCGAGGACCGGCGCATCGTCTCGACCGACTATCAGGCGAAATCGATCAGCGCCGATTCCACCATCGACGGCGACATCCGCGACGTC
>DAISVW010000316.1:0-3434 GCA_036826695.1 Aestuariivirga sp. | reverse complement strand
AGAACCTCCGCTTCCTGTGCCCAGTCCCGTTCCTGGTGGAGAATGCGCGCCAGCTGCAGCAGTGCTTCCTGCCAGTCAGGCCGCGCCGCGAGGAGCCGCTGCAGGATCTGTCTCGCCTCATCGCGCCGGTCCAGAGCGGCGAAGCTCCTGGCCAGGGTCAGCGCCGCCTCCCAATATCCGGGCTTCAGCCTGAGGGCGGCCTCGGCATCCCTGCGGGCCGCTTCGGCATTGCCGAGCTCAAGCTGCGCGACGGACCGGCTGTAATAGGCTTCGGCATGATCGGGTTTCAGGGCGATGGCGCGGTCAAGGCTCTCAGCCGCCGCGGCAAAGTCCTGCCGATCGATCAGCGTGTTGCCACGGTTGAAGTGGGGCGCCCAGTTCTGCGGCCGCATGGCCGCGGCGCGGTCGAGCAGCGCCTGGCTCTCCGCAAGATTGCCGCTTCGCCGCAACAGCGTGCCCAGCAGGTGAATGACGTCGAACTGGCCGGGCTGCCGGCGAAGCAACTGCCGGTATAGCGCCTCCGCCTCCGGCAGACGATTCTGCTGATGAAGGGCCATCGCCCTGTTGAGGTCTGACACGAACCGGTCCGCAGACTTGCCGGTGCTCATCTCTGCCGCGCGCCCAGGTCCTGACAAAGCATATGCGGAAAAGCTAGACGATTTCGCCGTTCTTGCAAACAGCTCAGACCAGCCTGCGGAAATAGGCGATGGTGCGGGACAGGCCTTCGGCGAGTTCCACCTTCGGCTCCCATCCCAGTTCGCGCCGGGCCATTGCGATGTCCGGCTGGCGCTGCCGCGGATCGTCGGCGGGCAACGGCAGATGCCGCACCGTGGCCCTGGACCCTGTCAGCTTCAGCACTTGCTCTGCGAGTTCGAGCACAGTGAACTCGTTCGGATTGCCGAGATTGACGGGGCCCGTCATCGTTGCGGGTGATGCCATCAGCCGCGCGAATCCCTCGATCAGATCGTCGACGTAGCATAACGATCGCGTCTGTGAACCATCGCCATAGATCGTCAGGTCATCGCCACGCAGCGCCTGGACGATGAAGTTCGACACCACGCGCCCGTCCATGGGATGCATGCGCGGCCCATAGGTGTTGAAGATACGCGCCACCTTGATGGTGACGCCGTGCTGGCGGTGATAATCGAAGAACAGGGTTTCGGCGCAGCGCTTGCCCTCGTCATAGCAGGCCCGGATGCCGACCGGGTTGACATGGCCCCAGTAGTCCTCGCGCTGCGGGTGCTGTTCGGGATCGCCGTAGACCTCGCTGGTGGAGGCCTGGAAGATCGGGCAGCGCAGCCGCTTGGCCAGGCCCAGCATGTTGAGAGCCCCCATCACCGATGTCTTGGTGGTGAGCACCGGATTGTGCTGATAATGAATTGGCGAGGCCGGACAGGCGAGGTTGTAGATCTCGTCGACCTCGATCTTCAGCGGGTTGCACACGTCATGGCGGAGGAACTCGAAACGTGGATTGGCGTGGAGGTGTTCGATGTTGCGCTTGGCGCCAGTATAGAGATTGTCGGCGCAGATCACCTCGTGGCCCTCGCCGATCAGCCGGTCGACCAGATGCGAGCCGAGAAATCCCGCGCCGCCGGTGACAAGAACGCGCTTCCGGCTGTCACGAAGTGCGCTCATCCCCGCCTACGCCGCGCCCGACCTGAAGGGAATGATAGCGGCATCCTGCCGCGCGGTGGCGGCGATGCTCTGGCGGCCGACCGAGTGATAGGCGATGCCGGCGGCCCGCGCATCGGCCAGCGGGAACAGGTTGCGGAAGTCCACCAGCACCGGCTGGCGCATGTCGCGCGCCAGGCGCCTGAGATCGAGGCCGCGGAAGACGTTCCATTCGGTAAGGATCACCGCGGCATCGGCGCCGATCACCGCCGAGTAGGAATCAGCGCACCATTGCACCGCCTGGAAAGCCTTGCGGCCATTGTCCATGGCGACGGGATCGAATGCGGCAATCTCGGCGCCGCGCCGCTGCAATTCCGGAATCAGGCTCAGCGCCGCCGAATCGCGGATATCGTCGGTTTCCGCCTTGAAGGAGATGCCGAGCAGCGCGATCTTCTTGCCCTCGAGCGATCCGCCCGCCGCTTGCTGGATGCGGTCGGCGAGACGCCCCTTGCGCGCCTACTTCGCTGAAACTGCCGCCTCGACGATACTGCAGGCGTGATTGTGCTGGCGCGCCGTGTGCCCCCGCGCGCGGGTGTCCTTCGGGACGCAGGAGCCGCCGTGGCCGGGCCCCGGCGCCAGGAACTGCAGGCCGATCCGCTTGTCGAGGCCCATGCCGCGCGCCACGTCCTGAATGTCGGCGTCCACCGCCTCGCAGAGATCGGCAAGCTGGTTGACGAAGGCGATACGGGTGGCGAGGAAGGTGTTGGCAGCGTATTTGATGACCTCGGCCGCCTCGCAGCTGGTGACCAGCAGCGGCACCTCTCTGGCGGGGAGCGGCCGGTAAAGCTGGCGCAGCACGCGTTCAGCCCGCTCTGCGCCCACACCCACCACGATCCTGTCCGGCTGGATGAAGTCCTCGACCGCCGAGCCCTCGCGCATGAATTCCGGGTTGGAGGCTACCTCGAAATCGCCGTCCGGCCGGGCCAGCCTTATGATTTCCTTGAGCTTCGCCGCCGTTCCGGGGGGTACCGTCGATTTGGTGACGATCACCGTGAAGCCGCTCATGGCCTTGGCCACCTCCCCGGCGGCGGCAAAAAGGTATGAAAGATCGGCACCGTCGGTGCCCTCGCGGGTTGGGGTGCCAACCGCGATCAGCACCACATCGGCTGCCGCGACCGCCTCGCCCAGACGGCTGGTGAAGCTGAGCCGCCCGGCCCGGCGGTTGCTGGTGACGATCGGTTCGAGGCCCTGTTCGTAGATCGGCATCTTGCCTGCCTCGAGCATGGCGAGCTTCGCGGCATCGCGGTCAACACAGGTGACCTCATAACCGAAATCGGCAAAGCAGGCCGCCGAGACGAGCCCCACGTAACCGGCACCGATAACTGCAATCTTCATCAAGGTTTCCCCAATCGGCTGCGATCTGATCTCGCCGCAGAACTCGTTCCTCCCTCATGTCACTAACAGGGAAAGAAATGGCAGTCCATCCCGCGGTCTCGCTGATCTTCGGGCGAATTGACCACATCATGCTTGCCCGTGGTTTGCCAAAAAAGTCAGGCTGTCCTGCCTGGCGGGAGCGGCAAGACTCGGCCCATATCCGGCAAGCTCGAAGAAATCTGCGAAACCCAGGCGGTGCTTCGAACCGCCGCACCCTTCTGAGATCATCCCTACGAATGGTTTTCATCGCCGACCCGGACGGAAAATCAGTCTTTTGCCGAGCCGATTTCTGTTATAGAAACCCGCCGGAAAACGTGTTGCGGGTCAGAACCGTGCCGGGCGCCGCAGCGTAGATATCACATGCGTTATTTGGGCTTCTGATTGGAGAG
>DAISVW010000315.1:0-3439 GCA_036826695.1 Aestuariivirga sp. | reverse complement strand
ATCTCGGATATCTCATTCTTCTCATTGAGCTTGAAACGCTTTCAAGAGAAGCAGTCGTGGAATCTGTGATTTTCCCTTCACCGTAAAGGGGAGGTGATCTGGTTACGGGTCTCACGCTCGGAATAACGTCGGAGCCCTACCGAATGCCTTTTGCATCGCCTATAGCGCTGAAGTTTCTGGGCGCTTCCGTTGATTTCAGAAAGGCACTGAGTTCATGCGGGGAATTCAGAAAGGATGATCGCCAGATTGACCCCCGTAACAGAAAATTCTTCAATACTGGGGGATAACAAACGGCGATTAACGCTAATCCAGCCTGGTAGATGGCCGACGCTTGCGGCAACAGCGATCACGTGGCCGTTGCCTGCCACTGATGCTGGTCAGGTGCCTTCTGCCATCCCCCTCTCGTCACCCCGGGCCTGACCCGAGAGTCCTCTTTGTCCCGCCAGCGAGGCCGGTCGGAACGATCGGAAAGATGTATTCCGATACCTCCCCTGTTGTCCTCTCCCGCTTGCGGGAGGGGGAGGCGCCCCGACGATATTGGTGGAGGTGCGCGGAACCGCAAGTTAGCACCGCCCTATCGCCACCGCGTCCCTTCTCCCGTTGATGCAAACCAATGGGAGAAGGTGGTACGGCACGCGCCGGACGAGGGGCCCTTCCTCGCCGCCGAAGAGACACTGCCCCAACAACTCATCTGGCCATGGCTTGGAATTTGCCTCGGGACATGGTTGACGCTTGTTCGGCGACATGGACGACAGATCATCGTTCCGTCAAGTCAATCGTTGCGACGAGGCGGGAGCACCGGCGGCACGGCCAGAGATGGCATAACATTCCTTGACAGCGCGCGCTGTCATCCGGGGCTGACAGATTCGCCAGCAGCGCGCGGATCAACAGGGAATAAAATCATAGGTTGTCAGGCGCGCAACATCTGCTGTTGCCGCACGATGGCCAAATACGCCTTGCGTGCGGAAAACACAGGAATGGGATCTGCTCTTGCCCCACCGATTTTGCATCCGGAAATGTTGCAGGCGGACCGCAACAATTTGGTCAACCGCGGCATCGTTTTTGTCAACTTTCCGCAACAGAAAAGCATGCTTTCCGCAACAAGAAAGCATGCCGTCAGCGCGCTGTCCGGCGCTGCTTCTGACCATCCTGCCGGCTCCGGGCCAGCTGGTTCAGTTTCTCGATGCGTTCGCGCAGCCTGCGCTCATGCTCATCGCCGACCGGGGCGGGGGCGGGGGCGGTCTTCTTGGCCGTGCTCTTGCGCCGCGGCTTCGGCTGATCCTTTTCCGGGGAGCCAAGGTCACGGCGAAGTGCTTCCTCGCGCAGCCGGGCGCCGGCCAGCGCCTGTTCGAGTTCGGTGACCCTCGCCCTGAGCTGCGGGCTGGCACCCGCCTCGGCGTCGAGGAGCCGGTTGCGGGGCCGGGTGACCTCGGCCAACCGTTCGGCGGCCTCGCGCCTGGCTTCGTCGCGCTCGGCGCCAAGCCTCTGGAAAAGTTCGGCGTTCTCGACGCGGAGCCTGGTCCGCTCGGCCTGCAGTTCGGCGATCGTCGAAGGCACCTGGCGCTGCATGCGGCGCGCCCCCACCCGCACCGCGGCGGCCCAGACCATCCGCAGGAAGAACAGCGCAAGAAGGCTGGCCAGGGAAAACCCCAGCACGAACAGCAGGGCCGTCTCGGTCTGCGACATCAGGCCTCCGGTGATGCCGCGGTTCTAGCCCATCGCGCTGCGAAAGGCCAGAAGCCCCGCCGTCAGAACGGGTTCCAGTTCGGGTTGGCGGAATATTTCAGATAGCCGACATTGGCGCCGAGCCGCGCCCCCACGCCGGTGCGGATCGGGGCCAGGATGATGTCGCTGTTCTGCTGGAAGTTGACGCCAAATCCGCCCACGAAATAGGCCGATCCCTCGACGCCGCCGAAGCGGGTGTAGAGGTCTTCCGGGCTCCGCGAATGATAGACGAGGACGAGGCTGCGCGAGCCGTTGCCGCCGAAATCGAAGCCCACCGACGGCCCCTGCCAGTAGATGCGCTGCCGGATGCCGCTCTTGTAATAGATGGTGCCTTCGCCATAGCGCAGGCCCCCGATGAACGACCCCGCCGCTTCCTCGCCGACGATGTAGGCGGTGGGCTCGCCCTGTTTCGCGAACACCGATTCGACCGCCTGGGCCAGATCGCGCGTCGCCTTGCCGAAGAACTTGTGACCCTCCGCCAGCACCTCCTGGCTGCTGAAGGTCTGGCCCGATGTCTGCTCGGCTTTGGAGACAGAGCCCGTGGTCTGGGCGTGAACCGGCAGGGCGGCGCCCGCCAGCAGGCCAAGCGCCAGGGTGATGAACAGCAGCTTCTTGTCGATCATGGAATCCTCGATTGTTCTGTGCCCCATGTGCCAGCGGCTCGTGGCAAGCCGGTGGCAGCACGGTGTTCAAAGCCGAGGCTAGCAACAGGGAATTGCGGCTTGGTTAACGCTTCGCCAAGGCGCCGCGCTCAGCCGCTGGCGATGAAGCCCGGATTGTCATAGCCGCGGGCGCGCTTGCCATAGCCGAGCGGCTGGCCATCCACCGTCAGCACCCTGCCGCCGGCCGCCAGCAGCACCGCGTGGCCCGCCGCGGTGTCCCATTCCATGGTGCGGCCGAAGCGCGGATAGAGATCGGCCTCGCCCGCGGCGACAAGGCAGAACTTGAGCGACGAGCCCGCCGAACAGAGCGATTTCACCTTGACCGTCTTCAGATAGTCATCCGTCGCCTGGTCACGGTGCGAGCGGCTGGCCACCACCGTGGCGCCGTCCGGCGGCAGCGGCCTCACCTTCAGCGGATGCCAGGCGGAAACCCCGCCATCGGCCACCATGCCATGCGCCGCCCCAAGGCCTTTTTCGCCCCAGAACATGCGGTTCAGCGCCGGGGCGAAAACCACGCCGGCCACCGGCGCGCCATGCTCGACAAGCGCGATGTTGACGGTGAATTCGCCGTTCTTCGAGATGAACTCCCGCGTGCCGTCCAGCGGATCGACCAGCAGGAAACGTTCCGCCACAGTGGGGATGACGCCCGCCGCCGCGGCCTCTTCCGAGATCACCGGAACCTGCGGCGCGATGCGCGCCAGCCCGGCGAGGATGATCTTTTCGGCCGCCTCGTCGGCCTCGGTGACCGGCGTCAGATCGCCCTTGGCGCGGGCCGAGAAGTCACCGGCGTAGATCGTCATGATCTCGGCGCCCGCCGCGATGGCGAGGTCGATCAGCGATTGCATGAAGGCGGAGGGCGAGATCGTCACGTCGGTAAGCTTCCCGCAGGATTGGCGGTGGTTCATGTCCCATGAGTGCCACCACAGTCAATGCGGAAAATCAGGCCCGCCAATGCTACAAGGATGTGGACGAATCACTCTTCATGAATAAACCATGTCCGTGATTGCACGGCCCCAGGCGAAGCTCTCCGATCTAGATCTCGCGGCGCTGCT
>DAISVW010000314.1:0-3487 GCA_036826695.1 Aestuariivirga sp. | reverse complement strand
GCCGGCAAGCGGCCCGAAATGCACATGTCCGGCGCAGGCCACCACGGCAGCGAGCATGCCGAGCTTCTCGTACATGGCCTTGACCGCGGCTTCCTTCATCACGTCGACCGTCACATCGCCGGAGGAGCGGCCGGCCCTGATGACCTCATGGCGGCGCGACAATTCATCCACCGCCGCGCGGCCCACCGTTCCCGACGCGCCAACCAGCAGAATGCGCATGGCGCTCACTCGCCGTCGCCGCGCTTCAGGGATTTCAGCTTGGCAAACACCGAGTCCGCGTCATATTCGGGCTGAACCTCTTTGGGCACTGGTTCGGACGGCGCGAAGGTGGGCTGCGGTTCCGCCGCCTGGGCCGCCGCATGGGCCGCCGTGCCTTCGACCTCGGCCGCCGGGATCAGCGTGCGCACCGGGGCCTGCTCGGCGGCCGGGCGGCCGGCCTTGCGGGCCGCCTGCTGCACCGCGAAATCGAGCGCCAGCTGAGAACAGATGCCGAGCGAAACGGGATCGACGGGCTTGATGTTGGAGGCGTTCCAGTGGCTGCGGTCACGCACCGCGGTGATCGTCGACTTGGTGGTGCCGACCAGCTTCATGATGGCCGAGTCGGGAAGCTCGGGATGGTAGCGGATCTGCCAGGCGATGGCGTCCGGCCGGTCGCCGCGCCGCGACACCGGCGTATAGCGCGGCCCGGAGGTGGATTTCTGCACCTGGATGTTGACCTTCGATTCGAGAATCCTCAGGCGATGCTCCGGGTCCGTTTCGCCCTTCTCGATCTCCTCGCGGGTGATCTGGCCGCCGGTGACCGGATCGAGGCCCTTGATGCCGGCCGCCACATCGCCGTCGGCGATGCCTTTCACCTCGAGTTCATGGAGATGGCAGAAATCGGCGATCTGCCGGAAGGAGAGCCCGGTGTTCTCGACCAGCCAGACGGCGGTGGCCTTGGGCATCAGCGGTGCGCGGGACATGTTTTCTTGCTCCTTGAGAACCGGTTAGGGGTTCCCTGTCTGTGCGACAGCTTGTTGGGAATGACGCTCATATAACGGCGGGGCGGGCGGCGCGCAATGCTTGATTTGAGCGCTGGCCTACGCCGCGGTCAGCACGATCTTGCCGATATGTTCGCTCGATTCCATCAGCGCATGGGCGGCGGCCGCCTCGGCCAGCGGAAAAGTCCGGTAGATGATGGGCTTCACCTGGCTGGAAGCCAGCAAGGGCCAGACCTCCCGTTCGAGGGCGCGGGCGATCTCGGCCTTTTCGGCAACGCTGCGCGGCCGCAAGGTCGACCCCGTGAAGGTGAGCCGCTTCAGCATCACCGCCATCCAGTCGGCCTCGAAACGCGAGCCCTTCTGGAAGGCGATCATCACGATGCGGCCATGAGGTGCCGCCACCTTGAGGTTGCGGGCCACATAGTCGCCGCCCACCATGTCGAGGATCACAGCGTGCCTGAGCTCCTTTTCGGCCAGCACCGCCGCGAATTCCGCCGTGCGGTAGCTGATCGCCAGGTCGGCGCCAAGCGCGACGCAGGCGGCGCATTTCTCCTCCGAGCCCGCCGTGACGATCACGCTTGCGCCAAACGCCTTCCCCAGCATGATCGCGGTGGTGCCGATGCCGCTCGACCCGCCATGGACCAGCAGCGTCTCGCCTGGCTGCAAGCGGCCACGGTCGAACACGTTGGTCCACACCGTGAAGAAGGTCTCCGGCAGCGCGGCGGCCTCGATGAGCGACAGGCCGGGCGGCAGGGGGAGCGCATTGTCCTCGTGAACCACGGCAAATTCGGCATAGCCGCCGCCCGGCACCAGGGCGCAGACAAGGTCTCCCGCCTCGTAGCGTCTCACGCCTTCGCCGAGGCCCACGACTTCACCGGCGATCTCGAGTCCGGGGGTATCGGGCGCGCCGGGCGGAGGCGGGTAGGCGCCCTGGCGTTGCAGCACGTCCGGCCGGTTGACGCCCGCTGCCCTGACCCGCACCAGGATTTCCCCGGGTTTCGGCACCGGCACGGCCAGCCGCACAGGCTTCAGCACCTCCGGCCCGCCGGGGGTGGTGATGGCGATGGCGGTCATCTCCTGCATGCTGGCTCCTCCACGAACGGCCGACAGTTTGGGTTGAACATCCCGGCCCGGCAATGACAAAATGGCCACGCTGAACAGGAGGCGTTGCCATGAGTTTCGAAGACCTGCCCCGAATGCCCGCCGGGATCACTCTGGGCGAGAACCTTGACATCCTGTCGCTGGCCGAACTGGAACAGCGGATCGGGCTGCTGGAGGCGGAAATCAGCCGCGTCAAGGCGATGATCGCATCGAAACAGGCCTCGAAGTCGGCTGCCGACGCTTTCTTCCGTTCCTGAACGGAGCACGGGAGACTCGCCGGGCGATCATTTTGGCACAGGTCGGGGCGCTGCGCCGCTGTCCGTTAACCATTGGTTAAGGTATGCTCGATATGGTTAATGCCAGCGGTCCTTGACCGGATCGCTCCGAGTGACTTCGGCCTCTCTGTTTGACGCCTCCCTGTTTGAGACTTCAGAGCCGCGCTTCTCTTGCGCGGCTTTTTTTGCGTGCTGGCATCGTTCTTGCTCGATGCACGAGAGCGCCGGGGCACCGCCATGCATTGACCTGAACCGCAGGCAGGGTCATGGTGAAAAGCGATCTCGGCGCGACCGCACAGAAGACCGAAGGAAACCCACGCATGGCGTCCGCCGAGAACTCCCCCGTCACCATCGATTTCGTGGTCCGCTTCGCGGGCTCTGAACAGTTCGACAAGGTGTTCCGTGAGGGCATGGGCCTCGTTGAGGAAACCGCAAACTATCTGGATGGTCCCGGCCGCCACGATGTGCGCCTGCTCGACCGGCAGGGCGCGGTTGCCTATGCCGCCGAAAGCATGCGGCTGACCACCCGCCTGATGCAGATGGCGTCATGGCTGCTGCTGCAGCGGTCAATCGGGACGGGAGAGATGAAGCCTGAAGAGGTGCGGCGGGAACGCCACCGCATAAGCCTGGCCGAGCTCGGCCGCGGCAACGCGCTGAACGGCGCGGAACAGTTACCGAGGGCGCTCCTCGATATCGTCGAGCGCTCGCTGGCCCTGCACCAGCGGATCCTCAAGTTCGACGCGATGCTGAACATCCAGGAGAAGGCTGGCCATGCCGGCAACGGGAACCCGGTCAGCAACCAGCTTGAGCGTATCGCGTCGGCTTTCGGCCCGCGGACGTAGAACGCCTTGATCTCAGACCTGGAACCGTCCCAAGCCCGGCGTCACCCCGGCGGAAGCTGGGGTCCAGCTTTGACACAATGAAGCGGGATACCAGCTTGCGCTGGCCTGACCGGCGAAAGGATCGTCATGTTTCTGCTGAAGCGTGAGACGCTTCGGGGCGCCTACTTCTTCAGGAACGAGAACTTCTGGTTGAACTTGGACAGCCGCCCGCCGCGGTCGAGCAGCGTCTGCTGGCCGCCGGTCCAGGCCGGGAGCGACTTGGGGTCGATGACGAGGTACATCGTGTCGC
>DAISVW010000313.1:0-3497 GCA_036826695.1 Aestuariivirga sp. | reverse complement strand
CCAACAACCGCATGATCAATCATTACTTCGGCAGCCAGGAGGGGCTGTTCACCGCGGTCCTGGAACCCGCCTATCCCCGCATCCGCGCCGCCGAACAGCGGCTGAGGCTCGAGGAGCTGCCGCCGGAGGAGGCCATCGCCAGGCTGGTGCACTTCACCTGGAACTATTATCTGGCGCACCCCGAATTCCTGACCCTCGTCAACAGCGAGAACCTGCACCGCGCCAAGCATCTCAAGACCTCGGAGGCGATCCGTCAGAGCAGCGGACAATTGGTGGCGATGGTCGGACGCATTCTCGAGCGCGGGGTGAAGGCGGGGGTGTTCCGCCCGGGTGTCGATCCCGTCCAGCTCAACATCACCATCGCCGCCATCGGCTATTACTATTTTACCAACCGCTTCACCGGCGCAATCGTCTATGAGCGCGATTACATGGCGCCGGAACATCTCGACGCGCGCCTCGCCTTCAACCTCGACACCATTCTCCGCCTGCTGAAGAAGGATCGATGATGCAGCCTGCCTACGCCATTCCGTTCCCGCGTCTCGACGCCGGCATCTACAGCCAGATCGGCGATACAGCGCGGCGCTTTGCTGAAACGCGCGTCAGGCCCATCGCCCAGGAGCTCGATGAAACCGAAGGCTTTCCCGCCGCACTCTATGGCGAAATGGCCGGACTCGGCCTGTTCGGCATCACGGTTCCCGCGGAGTATGGCGGCGCCGGGCTCGACGCACTGTCCTATGCGATCGTGATGGAGGAGCTTGCGCGCGGCTATGCCTCGGTCGCCGACCAGTGCGGGCTTGTCGAGCTTATTGGCACGCTGCTCTCGGTGCACGGCAGCGAAGCGCAGCGCGCCCGCCACCTCGCCGACGTGCTGGCCACGCGCAAACGCGTGTCCTATTGCATCACCGAGGCCGACGCCGGAAGCGATGTCTCCGGCATCCGCACCACGGCTGTTCGTGACGGCGCCGGCTGGCGGCTCACCGGCTCCAAGATCTGGATCCACAATGCCCCGGTGGCCGATCTCGGTTTCGTGCTGGCGCGCACCGACCCGGCGGCCGGCCACCGCGGCATGTCGATCTTCATCGTCGACCTCCACGCCGCGGGCGTGTCGCGCGGCAAGAAGGAACACAAGATGGGCCAGCGCGCCTCGCAGGTGGGGGCGCTGCATTTCGACGGCGTGGCGCTGGGCGAAGAGACGCTGCTGGGGCCCCTGAACCGCGGCTTCCACATCATGATGAGCGTGCTCGACAAGGGCCGCATCGGCATTGGCGCGCTGGCGGTGGGCATCGCCCAGGCAGGCCTCGAGGCGGCGCTCGACTACGCCAAAACGCGCCGCCAGTTCGGCCGCGCCATTTCGGAGAACCAGGGGCTGCAATGGATGCTGGCCGACATGCAGAAAGACATTACCGCCGCGCGTTCCCTCGTGCAGCGCGCCGCCATGGTGATGGACGCGGGCGGCGCCGCCACCATGGATTGCTCGATCGCCAAGTGCTTCGCAGCGGATGCCGCCGTGCAGCATACCGCCAATGCGGTGCAGGTCTTCGGCGGCTCCGGCTATATCCGCGGCTTCGAGGTGGAGCGGCTCTACCGCGATGCCAAAATCACCCAGATCTACGAAGGAACCAACCAGATCCAGCGCGGCATCATCGCCCGTGAATTGCTGAAGGCCTGAGATGGACGCGTTCCAGCAGGCAATCGGGGCAAAGGTGTCGACGTCCAAGACCGTGGGGGAAAGCGACGTCTACCTGTTCGCGGGGATTACCGGCGATTTCTCGCCCAATCATGTCGACGAGGTGGCAATGGCGGCAACCCCCTATGGCGGGCGGATCGCGCATGGCGCGCTGCTGGTGGGGTACATGTCCCGCGCGTCCACGCTCATCACCGACCAATGCGCTGCGCTGATGAGGGAACATTTTCCCGTGTCGCTGGGCTATGACCGCATCCGCTTTCTCGAGGGCGTCCGGATCGGCGATACGATCACCGTGAGCTATACGATCGAAACTGCCGATCCCGAACGTATGCGGACCATCGCCGCGGTGGCGATTCACAACCAGGCGGGCACATGCTGCGCGGTGGCAACACACATCATGCGCTGGCTGAAGCGGCAAGCCTCATGAGGCATATTCGCCGCCCGGCATCGGCAGGTCATTCCGCTCCCATCGGAAGATTGCCGGTGGCAGCGGCAGCTTGCCAGCCACCAGGTCAGAGGCTTTTTCCCCGATCATGATGGTGGGGGCATTGGTGTTGGACGAATTGATGAACGGCATGATCGAGGAATCGCACACCCGGAGACCCTCGAGGCCCCTCACCTTCAGGTCAGGGCCCACCACCGCCATGTCGTCATGCCCCATCTTGCAGGTGCCCACCGGATGATGATCGGTCTTGGCCATGCGGCAGGCATAATCGAAGATGTCGGCGCGGCTCCGGGTGGCGGGGCCTGGCAGGATTTCAGCTTTGACAAAGGGTTTGAGCGCCGGCTGGGCCATGATCTCGCGGGCCAGTTCCAGACCTTTCAGCGAGATTTCGAGGTCATAGGGCTCCGACCAGTAATTGGGGTCGATGAGCGGGGCCGCTTTGGGATCAGCGCTCGCCAGCCGCACCGTGCCGCGCGACAGAGGCCGCATGAAGGCCGAGTTGAGCGTAACGCCCGGATTCTTGAGCGTGGCGATGCCCGCCTCGATGCCGGAGCCCTGCCCAAGGTGAAACTGGATGTCGGGCGAGCGCGCCTTCGGGTCGGCGTACCAGAAGCCGCCGGTTTCGAACAACGGCGAGGCAACCGGCCCTTGCTTGAACAGCAGATACTGAAGCCCGGCCAGCAGCGTGCGGTGCGGACGCTTGACGCTGTCATAGGAATGATCGCCGGTGCATTCGCACAGCACGCAGATGTCCACATGGTCCTGCAAATTGCTGCCAACGCCGGGCAGATCATGGGCCACGGAAATCCCCACGCTTTTCAGATGATCGGCCGGGCCGATGCCCGAGAGCAGCAGGAGCCGCGGCGAGCCGATGGCCCCCGAGGTGACAAGGACTTCGCGTGCGCAGCGCACCATGCGCCGCCCACCATCGCCTTCGGCCAGTTCGATGCCGGTGGCCCGGCCGTTCTCGATCACGATCCGCAGCACTTCGGCGTTGTGCACCACTGTGAGGTTCGCGCGGCTGCGGGCGGGATCGAGAAAGGCGCCGGCCGCCGAGGACCGCCGCGCCTGCTTCTGGGTGAGCTGGTAATAGCCGACGCCTCCCTGGGTGCGGCCGTTGAAGTCAGGGTTATAGGGCAGGCCCGCCTGCTGTGCGGCGCGGATGAAGGCGTCGCAAACCGGAAGCGCCGCGCGCGGCATGGAAACGCCCAGCGGGCCGTCGACGCCATGGTAATCGTCGTTGAAGCGCTCATTGCCCTCGGCGCGCTTGAAATAGGGAAGCAGGTCGCGGTAGCCCCAGCCCACGCACCCCGCCTGGTCGCGCCAGGCGTCATAATCCCGCGCATTGCCGCGGGTATAGATCTG
>DAISVW010000312.1:0-3497 GCA_036826695.1 Aestuariivirga sp. | reverse complement strand
CGTGCTGCGCGGCCAGCGCGTCCGTAATCAGGCTTTGCGGAGCGTCCGGCGCTGACGCCCAGGCCGCGTTCTGTCCTGCAAGGGAAGGGACATTCACCACCGCGGTGGCAACGCCCGCCGCGCGCAGCCGGTCGAAGCCGTAAGCGATCAGCGGCTTGCCCGCCACCTCGATGAGGGGCTTTGGCCTTGTCAGCGTCAGGGGCCGCATGCGCTGGCCATAGCCCGCCGCCAGCACCATGGCGCGGCCGCCGGGTTTCTCCGTCACGGCCGCTCGCGCTTCTCCGGCGGCAGATGCCGGTCGAACCAGTGCTTCAGGGCATGAAGCCGCGGATGCTGGAGGTTGCGTTCGAGATAGCGCGAGACCCGCGGGATGTGCCGCAGATAGCCGTGCTTGCCGTCGCGCTTCGAGAGACGCGCGAAAATGCCCAGGATCTTGGTGGCCCGCTGGGCGCCGAGGATCGCATAGGCGAGGCTGAAGGAGGAGCGGTCGAAAGACGGATCCGGGGCCCTGAGCGCGCAATAATGTTCGAACAGCGAATCGGCGAAGCCAAAGTCGATGTCGACCCGCGCATCCTGCAAGAGCGAGGCGAGGTCATAGGCCGGATGACCCATCAGGCAATCCTGGGTGTCGATGATGCCGACCCGTTTGAGGCCCCTCAGGTCTGGCAGCCAGAGGAGATTGGGCGAGTGATAGTCCCGCAGCACCCAGACCGGCTTGTCCGTCTGGGTGAACCGCAGCAGCTCCTGCCAAAGCTTCTCGAAGTCGCGGCGGCTATCCGCTGGAATCTCACGGCCCGTCACATGGGGCCAGAACCAGGATGGCAGCAGATCGGCTTCGATCATCTGCGCCCCGATGTCATAGGGCGGAACATGGTGGGTCTCGCCGTTCAGCTGAACTTCGCGGGGCCAGTCCTGGCCTGCCATGTCGGCGAGCACGGCCACCGCTTCGCGCATCGGTTCGGCCATATCCTTGCCGGCGCGCATCATCGCGCCATAGACGTTGCGCCCCAGATCCTCGATCACCGCAAGGCCCTGGGCGAGATCATGAGCCTCGCCATGAGGCGCGCTGTAGCCGCGTGCGCAGAGCACGTTGTTTACGGCGATTACCGCGCGGATATCTTCCGCAAGGTGGGCGATGGCGCTGTAGGGCTTGCCGTCCTTCACCGGAGGCCCGTCGGGCCTTGCAGGCATGTCCATCAGGATCGCCGCCGCACCTGGAATCTCCAGCGTTTCATAACGGCGGAACGAGGCATCGCCTTCGAAAAACCGGCGGCGTGCGCCGGCCCAGCGGGTAGCGCTGAGAAAACGGCGTATCGCCTCGTTGCGGGCGAGTGCCTGCGCCCAAGCGCCGGACGCCGTGAGCACCGCCTCGCGGGTGCCGCCCATCCCCGACAGCGCGATCAGCAGCCGGTCAGCGATGTTCAAGTCCAGGATCTTTTCCGGCCATTCGACGAGCACCACGCGGGTGGCCAGATATTCGTCGAGACCAAGCTCCCGAAGATCGCGCGCGGCGGCGATGCGGTAAAGATCGGCATGCGCCACCGGAACCCGGGTCTCGTCATAGGTGAGGATCAGATTGAAGGTAGGGCTTGGCACCTCGAGGCCGGGCGACTCCGCCAGCGCGCGGATGAAGGCGCGGGCGAAGGTCGACTTGCCAGCGCCCAGATCGCCCTGGAGAAGCACCGCCATGCCGGGTCTTGCGAACAGGGCGAGCTCGGCCGCGAAGGCCTCCAGGTCTTCCGCATTTTCGAAACGGCGGGTCTGCTGCATGGCGCTCAGGCGGTCTTCCGGCTGTCGCGCGGGGCGTGGTTGCGCTGTGGCGCTGCCGGCCCCTCGAGCGGGAAGCTGCATAACACGGTGGTTCCCTGGTTGACCTTGGAGAGCAGCGACACCTGCCCCTCATGCAGCTCGACAAAGCTCTTGACGATGGCAAGACCAAGGCCGGGCCCGCGGTGGCCGCCAGGTACGGAGCGGGACTGAAAGCGGTCGAAGACGTGTTTCTGGAAGTCAGGATCGATGCCGGGTCCCTGATCCGAGACCCAGAGCTGCAACTTGCCGCGCGTCTGCCTGGCGCCGATGCGCACTGTGGCGCCCGGTTCCGAGAAGCCCACGGCATTGGAGAGCAGGTTGACGAGAATCTGTTCGATGCGAGCGGGATCGGCGACAAACTCCCCGACATCGGCGCCAACCTCGATGTTGAGGGTCAGGTCACGCTCGTCGATGACGGGCGCGAATTTCTCCGCCACCCGTTCGAGAAGACGGGTCACGTTCACCGGCTCGAGCTTGAGCTCCATCGCGCCTGCATCGATCGCCGTGAGATCGATGATCGCGTCGATGATGGTCTTGAGGTCGATCGCTGACTTGCGGATGTCACGCACATAGTCGTGCTGCTTCCGGTTGAGATCGCCCAGCAGCCCCATTTGCAGGCTCTCCGCGAAGCCCATGATGCTGGTGAGCGGCGTTCTGATCTCGTAGGACACATTCGAGAGGAACATGTTCTTCAGCCGGTCGGCGGCTTCGAGAGCGTCGGCGCGTTCGCGCAACGCCCGCTCCATGCGCGCCGAGTCGGTGACGTCGACGAAGGTCAGCAGCGTGTTGCCGTCGGGCAGCGGCACGGCCATGAACTGGATCATCCGCTCCAGCACCGGGATCATGCCGCTGGCGGGCTTGCGTTCGGCGTCGAGCCTGGTCACGCTGTAGCGCACCTCGTCCCAGGAACCAGCCTCCGGCGCTAGCGCGCGGCAGCGGCGGGCCAGATCCTCGACATGCGGCTCGGTGGCAAGAAATGCGGCGTCGAACTGCCAGAACCGCGCGAACGCCGGATTGAACAGCTTGAGCCGCCCATCGGAACCCAGCAGCGCGATACCCTCCCCGAGATTGTCGAGCGTCTCGCGCTGCACGCCGATCAATTCATTATAGCGGCTCTCGAGCAGCAATTCGTCGGTGACATTCTCGTAGAGATAGCTGACGCCGCCGAACGGGTGCTGCTCGCAGACGACATGCAGGGTGCGCCCGTCGGGCAGATGCCACCAGGCCTCGCGCGGTTCGAGCGTCGTATAGGCGGTGAGCTGCCTCGCCTTCCACTCCCGGTAATTGGCCTGCTCGGGAAGACAGCGCTGGTTTCTCAGCACGTCGAGAATCTCGCCGTCCGCCGGGTGGGTGTCGAGCCAGTTGGCATCCAGTGGCCAGAGCGCCGCGAAAGCGGCGTTGTGAAAGCGCAGCCGCTGGTCCGGCCCGAAAATGGCGATGGCCGTATCGAGCTTGTTCAGCGTCGAGGTATGGGCCTTGATGTGCCGGTCAAGTTCCTTCTCGGCATTTTCCAGCGCTGTCGTGTCGATGGCGAAGCCGGCCGTGCCGCCGGCCGCCGGCCGCTCCACCACGGTGAGCGCCCGCATGGCGCCGCCGATGACCGCATGGACGCGGGTTTCACCGCCGGTGGTCCGCGCCGTTTCGGGCCGGGCGGCGCCGGCGATCTCAGTGCCGCGGGCGACCGCCGT
>DAISVW010000311.1:0-3515 GCA_036826695.1 Aestuariivirga sp. | reverse complement strand
CTGCGGGTTCTGGCGCGCTCGGCCACCGGCCAGGATTTTTCGAACTACACCACGCTGTCCACCGGCCCGCGCCGTGCCGGCGATCTCGACGGGCCGGATGAATATCACGTGGTCATTCTCGACAATGGCCGTTCGAATGTGCTGGGCACCGAGTTCCAGGACATGCTGCGCTGCATCCGCTGCGGCGCCTGCCTCAACCATTGCCCGGTCTATAACGCGGTTGGCGGCCATGCCTATGGCTGGGTCTATCCCGGCCCGATCGGCGCCGTCGTCACCCCGGCGCTGACCGGCATCGAAAACGCCAGGCATCTGCCCAACGCCTCGACCTTCTGCGGGCGCTGCGAGGAAGTCTGCCCGATGCGGATTCCCATTCCCAGCATGCTGCGGCACTGGCGCGAGAAGGAGTTCGAACGCCATTTGCAGCCTAACACCATTCGCTGGGGCCTCGGGCTATGGGCCTTCGTGGCGCAGCGGCCCAAGCTCTATCGCATGGCCACCGCGCTGGCCGCGCGGGTGCTCTCCAACCAGGCGCATGGCAAGGGCCGGCTCTCGAAGCTGCCGCTGGCGGGCGGCTGGACGCAAAACCGCGATTTTCCGGCGCCGCAGGGCAAGACCTTTCACCAGCTGTGGAAGGAGCGCCGCCGGTGAGCGCCCGCCAGGCGATGCTGGATCGCATCCGCGCCAAGCTTCCCAAGGCGCCGGAGGCGGAGCGCCGCGCCGCGGTTGATGAGCGGCTGGCCCGCCATCCCCGCAACCTCATTCCGGCGCGCGGCCAGGGCGATGAGGCCCATCGCATCCGGCTGTTCACCGAGATGATGGTCGCGGTGGGCGGCACGGTGGAGGTCTTGGACGACATCAACGATGTGCCGCAGGCGGTGGCGGAATATCTGCGCAACGGCAATCTTCCGGCGCATGTGCGGCGCGGCACGGATCCGGTGCTTGCGAGGCTGCCCTGGCACCGCGGCGGCGCCATCGAGGTGGTGGAAGGCCGCGCCCATGAATCTGACAGCGCCGCGATGACCCGCGCCTTCGCGGGCGTGGCCGAGTCCGGCAACAAAATCCAGCTTTCCGGGCCTGAGAACCCGACCACGCTGAACTTCCTGCCCGAGGCGCATATCGTGATGCTGGAGGCCTCGCAGCTGTTCGGCAGCTATGAAGAGGTGTGGACCAGGCTGCGCGGCATCATGGGCGAAGGCAACATGCCGCGCACCGTCAACATGATTTCCGGCCCGTCGCGCACCGCCGACATCGAGCAGACCATTGTGCGCCCGGCGCATGGGCCCAAGAACATGCATGTCATCATCGTCACCGGGTGCTGACGGCGGAAACTGATCCTTCAATTCCAGTCAGGGAGATCGTCTCATGAAGCTGTTACGCTACGGGCCGAAAGGCAAGGAAAAGCCGGGCCTTGTCGACAAGGAAGGCCGCATCCGCGATCTCTCCGCCGTGGTGCCGGACATCACCGGCGCGGTGATTTCGTCGGCGGGGATTGCCCGGCTGCGCAAGATCAAGCCGGAATCATTGCCGCTGGTGCGCGGCAAGCCGCGGATCGGCGCCTGCATCGCCAATCCGCAGAAGTTCATCGCCATCGGCCTCAACTATTCCGACCATGCCGCGGAATCAGGACTTCAGGTTCCGAAGGAGCCCGTGGTGTTCACCAAGCAGGTGAGCTGCCTTTCGGGCCCCAATGACGATGTAACCATTCCGCCGAAGTCCAAGAAATCGGACTGGGAGGTGGAGCTGGGCGTGATCATCGGCACCAGGGCCAAGAACATCAGGAAGGCCGACGCGCTGAAGCATGTGGCCGGCTATTGCACGATCAACGATCTCTCCGAGCGCGAGTTCCAGGCGGAGCGCTCCGGCCAGTGGACCAAGGGCAAATCCTACGACACGTTCGGCCCGGTGGGCCCGTGGCTGGTCACGGCGGATGAGGTGAAGGACCCGCAGAAGCTGCACATGTGGCTGGAGCTCAACGGCAAGCGCGTGCAGGACGGCTCGACCTCCACCATGGTGTTCGGCGTCGCCCATATCGTGGCCTATCTCTCGGAGTTCTTCACGCTGATGCCGGGCGACATCATCACCACCGGCACACCGCCGGGCGTGGGCATGGGCATGAAGCCGCAGCGCTTTCTGAAGCCTGGCGACACCATGCGGCTCGGCATTGCCGGGCTGGGCGAGCAGTCGCAGAAGGTGGTGCGGGACAAGTGACGGCCGTCCGCGGTTGCCCCGCCCGGCCCTTTCCTCTAGATAGCCCGCGAATTCAGCGAGCTGCCGTGACATGAGCAAAGAGCAACGCCCAAAGGCGCGGGCCGCCAAGGGCTTTCGCGATATCGGACCCGATGAGATCCGCGGTGTCCGCCGCATGCTGGCCAAGATCCAGGATGTCTATGAAACCTATGGCTTCGAGCCGGTGGAGCAGCCCTTCGTCGAATACACAGATGCGCTGGGCAAGTTCCTGCCCGACCAGGACCGGCCCAACGCCGGCGTGTTCTCGTTCCAGGACGATGACGGGCAGTGGCTGTCGCTGCGCTATGACCTGACCGCGCCGCTCGCCCGCTACGTGGCCGAAAACCAGCAGAAACTGCCCACGCCCTATCGCAGCTACCGCCAGGGCTGGGTGTTCAGGAACGAGAAGCCGGGGCCGGGGCGCTTCCGCCAGTTCATGCAGTTCGACGCCGATACGGTGGGCTCCGCCTCGCCGGTGGCGGACGCCGAAGTCTGCATGATGGCGGCGGATACGATGGAAGCGCTGGGGTTACAGCGCGGGCAGTATGTGATGAAGATCAACAGCCGGAAGATGCTGGATGGCTTCACGGAGACGTTCGGTATCGGCGAGGATGTGAAGCTCACCTGGCTTCGCGCCCTCGACAAGCTGGACCGTCTCGGCAAGGAAGGCGTGGCGCTGCTTCTCGGCGCTGGACGCAAGGATGAATCGGGTGACTTCACCAGGGGTGCGGGTCTTTCCGATAGGCAGATTGAAGCAAGTCTTTCCTTTGCCACGGCGGCGTCCCTCGATGCGCGTTTCGTGAGCGGCAGCAGGAACGGCGAGGAAGGCCTGCGTGACCTTGAAGCGATGCAGGCGCTGTTTCAGGCGGCTGGCTACGGACCGGATCGCATTCGCTATGATTCCGCCGTGGTCCGCGGCCTCGAATATTACACTGGCCCCGTGTTCGAATGCGAATTGCTGATGGACACCAGGGACGAGGACGGCAACACCGTGCGCTTCGGCTCGGTGGGCGGCGGCGGGCGCTATGACGATCTCGTGGCGCGCTTCACCGGCCAGCAGGTTCCGGCAACCGGCTTCTCGATCGGCGTGTCACGGCTCTATGCGGCGCTGAAGCTGGTGGGCAAGGCGGAAGAATCATCGACGCTTGCGCCGGTCGTGGTACTGGTCATGGACAAGGACCGTCAGGGCGATTACTGGCGCATGGTGCAAGAGCTGCGCGCCGGCGGTATCAGCGCCGAGCTCTACACCGGCACCGCCGGCATGAAGGCGCAGATGAAATATGCCGACA
>DAISVW010000310.1:0-3523 GCA_036826695.1 Aestuariivirga sp. | reverse complement strand
CGGGCGGGTTCGGTTCCGTCATGGCTGACAGCCTGTGCCAGCAAGCCCGGAGCCTGTCAACGCGGGGCCTGTCGATCAGCCTTGCGTGGGCGGCACCGGGGCACTATCTCCCGTAAAGTCGAACGCGGCGGTTGAGGCTGTCCGCATAATCTGTAAATCTGCTCATTGCCGGGCTGATCCGGCTCCGGACCACGCCTTGCATGACTCACGCCACCCTTGATGACACCGTCTCCCCCCGCTCCAGCCGCATCAAGCTGCATGGACCGGAAGACTTTGCCGGCATGCGGAAGGCCGGCCAGCTGACCGCCGAGGCGCTGGATCTTCTGGTGCCGCTGGTCAACCCGGGCGTGACCACCGACGAGCTCGACCAGGTGATTGTCGATTTCGCCCGGGCCCACAACGACATACCCGCCCCCTACAACTACCGCGGTTATCCCAACTCGATCTGCACCTCGATCACTCACGTGGTCTGTCACGGCATTCCTAACGACAAACCGCTGCGCGAGGGCGACATCGTCAACATCGATGTCACGTTGATCGTCGATGGCTGGCACGGGGATTCCAGCCGCATGTACACGGTGGGCGAAGTGAACCGCAAAGCCGAGCGCTTGATCGAGGTCACCTATGAATGCCTGATGCGCGGCATCGAGGCGGTGAAGCCGGGCGCCCACCTCGGTGACATCGGCTTCGCGATCCAGAGCCATGCCGAGGCCGAGCGCTGCTCGGTGGTGCGCGACTTCTGCGGCCACGGCCTGGGCCGCGTGTTCCACGATCATCCCAATGTTCTGCATTACGGCCGCAAGGGCGAAGGCGTTGAACTGAAGCCGGGCATGTTCTTCACCATCGAGCCGATGATCACCCTCGGCCGACCGCATGTGAAGATTCTGGGCGACGGCTGGACGGCCGTCACGCGGGACCGGTCACTCTCCGCCCAGTTCGAGCATACGGTTGCCGTCACCGAAACAGGGGTCGAGATTTTCACCCTCTCGCCCAGGGGCCTCCATCACCCGCCCTACCGGACCTAGCGGCGATGTCGGGGTTCGAGGACGCCGGAAACGATCCCCCTCCCCACTTCATCGGCCACCGCGAACGGTTGAAAGAACGATTTCGGGAAACCGGCGGCGATGCGCTTGCCGATTACGAGCTGCTCGAAATGCTGCTGTTCCGGGCCATCCGGCGCGGCGACACCAAGCCGCTGGCCAAGCGGCTGATCGCCCGCTTCGGCAGTTTCGCCGAGGTGCTCAGTGCCCAGCCCACCCGGCTGATGGAGGTGACCGGCGTCGGTGAGGCGGTGGCGACTGAAATCAAGCTCGTGCATGCCGCCGCCATGCGGCTGATGCGCGGCCAGGTGCTGAACCGGCCGCTGCTGGGAAGCTGGGCGGCAATCCTCGACTATGTGCGCGCCGCCAGGGCCTTCAGCGACAACGAGCAGTTCCGGATTCTGTTCCTCGACAAGAAGAACCAGCTGATCGCCGATGAAGTCCAGCAGGAAGGCACGGTCGACCACACACCGGTCTACCCGCGCGAGGTCATGAAACGGGCGCTGGAGCTCGGAGCGTCAGCCATCGTGCTCGTCCACAATCATCCGTCGGGCGACCCGGCGCCGTCGATGCCGGATATCGAGATGACCCGCAAGATCGTCGATGCCGGGCAGCGGCTGGGCGTCACCATCCACGATCACGTCATCGTCGGGCGCAAGGGGCATTTCAGCTTTCGGTCAACCGGCCTGCTCTGAGCCGTGCCAGAGCCTCCGGCGTGTCGGCATCGGTCAGCACGGCGTCATCCGGCATGGCCACCTCGACGACCTCTTCAGCAAGACTGTCGAACAGCGTCCGCGCGCCGCGGTCGCCGGAAAGGGCTTGGAGGGCCTGGAAATGCTGGCGGCCCCACAGCACCGGATTGCCGCGCTCACCGCCAAACACCGGCACGCAGATCGAGCGGTGCTCCGCCGGGCTGAAGGCGGCGATCAGGCGGCGCACCACCTCCGGCCCAACCAGCGGCATGTCGCCCAGCGCCACCACCGCGGCATCGACGTCGGCAGGCAGCGCCGCGATCCCTTCCCGCAGCGATCCGGCAAGCCCTTCGGCAAAGCGCGGATTGTGAACGAAGCGCACATCCATGTCCTGTAGCGCCGCCTCGATGCCGGCGGCGTCACGGCCCGTCACCACTAGCGTCTCATCAGCGGCCGCGCGCATGGCCTGAACGGTCCGGCGGATCATCGGCTGGCCGCCGAGATCGGCGAGCAGCTTGTTCTCGCCCATGCGGGAGGATTGCCCCGCGGCGAGCACCACCGCCGCCACCCGCGGGGCCCGCTGCGGCTTCGGCTTGCCCTCGCGCGGCGATGGCCTGGTGGGGATCTCGGCCAGCAGCCCGCCTGCCCCCATGTCCATGATGTCCTCCGGCGTCACCGGCACATCCGCCATCACCCGCGCCAGCACCCAGTCGAAGCCGTTGAGCTTGGGCGAGCGCGCGCAGGACGGAACGCCGATCACCGGAACAGGCCCAAGCGCCCCGAACATCATGAGGTTGCCTGGGTCCACCGGCATGCCGAGGTGAAGCACCCTGCCCCCGGCCCGCACCACCGCCTGCGGGATCACATCGCCACGATCGACGATGGCCGATGCGCCGAACACGAGAATGGGGTCGCAGCCCAGCGCGCTTGCCTGGGCGCTTGCCGCCGCAACGTCGGCGGCGGCATGCGCCACCACCCGCACGGCCGTGAGCGTCCCGCCCAGCGCACCGAGCCGCTCGCGCATCGCCTCCTCGGACTTGGCGATGATGGAGGGCTTGGTCTGCGGCAGCCTTGTGATGATCAGCCCCGCCCCTTTGGCGCGGAAGGCCGCGACGCTGACCAGCGGCTTACCGCCGATGATCGCCCGCGCCTGTTCCAGCACCGGGCGCGGCACCGCGAAGGGAATGACCTTCACGGTCGCCACCATCTCGCGCTCCTCGACCACCGCATAGGGCGCCACGGTGGCCAGCGTCAGGCTTTCGTGAAGGCGGTTGAGCGCGCGCACCCGCGCCACATCGACCAGCGCCAGGCCATGGCAGGAAGCATGAAGATTGGCCCGGCCCGTGAACGGCGCCTGGGCGCGCGTACCGCCGCCCCCGATCGCCCCCGCCACGGCGGCCGCGGCTTCATCCTCCGGCACGTCATCGCGCGCCAGTTTCGCCGCATAGACGGCCTTGACACCCGCCGCGCCAAGAACCGCGATGTCATCCGCCGTCAGCACCCGGCCCTTCTTGAACATGCCGCCCTGATGTTTCACGGAATGCGCCAGGATTGCGCCTTCAGCCTCATCGAGCGGCAGTTCGCCGAAGGTCATCTCAGGCCCCGAGGCGCAGCGCGCGGGTCACCTCGGCCATGATCGACACCGCTATCTCTGGCGCGCCGCGCGCCCCGATGGCAAGGCCGATGGGCCCGCGGATGCGGGCAAGCTCCGCTTCGCCGAAACCCGCCTGCGAGAGCCGCATGACCCGTGACGCCTGGGTCTTGCGAGAACCAAGCGCGCCTACATAGAAA
>DAISVW010000309.1:0-3541 GCA_036826695.1 Aestuariivirga sp. | reverse complement strand
CCAGACGCCGGACCGCGCCACCGTCGAATCGAAGCTGGACGCGCCCGGCCTCGACGTCGAGATCATGGTGGAAGCCGCCATTACGAAGAGCGCCGCCAAAAAGGCCGCCAAGAAACCGGCCAAGAAGGCCGCGAAGAAGGCCCGGCGGTAACCGGCCCGCCGCGGGTTTCCGAGACGGCCTGAACGCGCGTCTCTCGTCCTCTCCTGGATAGCGGGAGAAGACGAAGGGTGTTCGATGACCGACGGCGTTACCTCTCGTCCTGCCAGCCATACCAGAGATAGGCGCCCTTCAGATAGGCGGGGCGGAAGGCTGGCAGGGGGAAGCGCGCGAGGCGGCGCGTCAGCACGGGAGAAATCTCGTTTGGCGCCGCCGTGCCGGTGAGAAGCCTTGCCACCGCCCGGCCGCTCCAGGTGCCCATGGCAACGCCATTGCCGTGATAGGCGATGGCCGTCCAGACGCTGCGCCGCTCGTCGAGCGCGCCGATGAACGGCACCCGGTCATAGGCAAGGCAGACATAGCCGCGCCAGAAATGCGTGATCTCCGCGGCGCGCCAGGCCGGAAACAGAGTGTGGAAGGCGGCGGTGAGCACCGGGCGGTAGGCGGCATCGCCCGCCGCCGACGCATCGGTTCCGCCGCGGCCGCCGAACAGGAAGCGGCCGTTGGGCAGCAGCCGGAAATAATGCAGCAGGTTGCGCGAATCGAAGGCCATCAGCGGCGAGGTCCAGCCCTGGGCGCGGCGTTCCTCTTCGCTCAAAGGGCGCGTGACCAGGATGCTGGACAGGGCGGGCAGCAAGCGGCCCGCATGGCGCCGCGAGATATCTTCGGGCGTATAGCCGTTGCTGGCGACGATGACGTGCCGCGCCCTGATCCGCCCACCCGGCGTGTGCAGCATGTGTCCGCCGGTGCTTTCCTCCCAGCGGACCAGCCGTGAATGGGCGTGCAGCCTGGCGCCGGCCTTGACGGCGGCGCGGGCAAGCCCCCGCACATAGTTCAGCGGATGAAGGCCGAAGCCGGTATGGGCCTTGAGCCCGGCGAAGAAGCCCGGGCCATCGAGGCCAAGCCGCGCAAGCTCCTCCCTCTGCAGGAATTCGGTGTCCTCACCGAATGTCGCCTTCAGAAACGCCTGTTCAGCACGGAGTTCGGCGATGCGGTTCGGGCGGTGGGCCAGCGTCACTTCGCCGGAGCCCGAGGCCCAGGCATCGATGCCGTGGCGGTCCAGCATGCCGCGCACCAGCGCCACCGAGTCCCGCATGTTGGCGTAATAGGCCTGTGTGGCCGCAAGCCCGTAACGCTTGATCATCGCCGGATAGGGGAGCTTGTGCGAGCCGATGCAGGCGAAACCGCCGTTGCGTCCGGAGGCGCCCCAGCCGATGGGACCCGCCTCCAGAACCCTTACATCGACGCCAGCCCCAGCAAGCTCAAGCGCCGCCGAAAGCCCGGTGACGCCGCCGCCGATCACCGCCACATCGCAGATCTCCTCCGCCGCCAGTGCCGGCGCGGCAATGTCCAGCGGCGCGGCCGAAGCCTCCCAGTAGCTGGCGGCCGGATGCGCGAAATCAAGGGCGTGCGGATGAGTGGTGGAAGCCATGACCGGCTCTTGCTAGCATCCGTGCGAAGCAAGATCAAAACGGGGGTGGATCATGAAGGCGCTGGTGCTCGGGGCTGGCATCGTCGGCATCACCACGGCCTATGAGCTCCATCGCGACGGCCATGAGGTGACGGTGATCGACCGGGAGGCGGAGCCCGCCTCCTTCACCAGCTATTCCAACGCCGGCCTGTTCGCGCCCGGCCATGCCTATGCCTGGTCCTCGCCCGCCGCGCCGAAGATCCTGCTGCGCTCGCTGTGGCGGGGCGACCAGGCGCTGCGCTTCAAATTCACCGCCGACCCGCGCTTCTGGAAGTGGATGTGGCGCTTCTGGGGCGAGTGCACGGCCGAACGCGCCGCGCGCAACACGGTGCGCAAGGTGAAGCTGTGCAACTATTCGCTCTCCGTGTTCCACGAGACGGTGCGGCGCACCGGCGTTGCCTATGACGGGCGGACCGGCGGGCTTCTCTACCTCTACCGCTCCGAGGCGGCGCTGGCGGCAGCGGCCGCCAAGTCGCGCATCCTCTCCGACAATGGCTGCCGCATCGAGACGCTGGACCGCGATGGCGTTGCCGCCCGCGACCCGGCGCTGGCCGCGGTGAAGGACAAGCTCGCCGGCGCGCTCTATGCGCCGGACGATGAAAGCGGCGATTGCCGGATGTTCGCGCTCAACATGGGACAGTGGCTCAAGGAGCAGGGTGTTGGCTTCAAGTTCGGCACCACCGTCACGGGGTTCGAGAAGGCGGGCGAGCGGATCACCGCCGTGCTGACCGACAAGGGCCGCGAGGAAGCCGATATCATCGTGCTCTGCCTCGGCGTCTATTCCCCGCATCTGGCGGCTGAACTGGGGCACGACCTGCCGGTCTATCCGGTCAAGGGCTATGCCATCACCGCGCCGATGGCCGGGCGCAACAACCCGCCCAGCATCGGCGGCGTCGACGAGGAGAAGCTCGTGGCCTATGCGCCCTATGGCAACCGGGTGCGGGTTACCGCCACGGCGGAGTTCTCAGGCTATGGGCGCGATCACCGGCCCAGCGATTTCGCCGCGATGCTCGCCGCCGTGAAGGACCTGTTTCCGGATGGCGCCGACTGGAGCAAGGCCAGCTACTGGGCGGGACTGCGGCCCATGACGCCGGAGGGAACGCCGATCCTCGGCCCCTCGCGCATGAAGAACCTGTGGTTCAACACCGGCCAGGGGCACATGGGCTGGACCATGAGCCATGGCGCGGCGCGGGTGACCGCTGACCTGATCGCCGGAAAACGCCCCGCCATCCCCCTTGATGGCATGACGCTAACCAATTGACGCCGATCACATTCCTGCCGCAGTTGCCGGTCATCAGCCCCGCTCAACGATAACAGTCAGGGGTTTGTTACAGCATGAAGCAGGCGTTGTTCGCCATGGCCGCCGGCGCGGCCGTTCTCGTCACGGCGCTGCCCGCCGCGGCGGCCGAAGCCCAGACCGGCAAGGCCTCTTTCTACCGCCACGGCAAGTACACAGCGAATGGCGAGCGCTTCAACCCCAGGGACCTCACCGCCGCCCACCGCACGCTGCCGTTCGGCACGAAGGTGCTGGTCACCCATGTGCGCAGTGGCAAGTCGGTGATCGTCCGCATCAATGACCGCGGGCCCTTCATCAAGGGCCGGATCATCGACCTGAGCCTTGCCGCCGCCGAGGTGCTGGGCATGACGGCAAGCGGTGTCGCGACCGTCAGGATCACGCCTCTCAGGAAGGCCGAAAAGGCGTCGACCACCGAGGTGGTGAGCTGGCGCCTCGAGGCGACGGCGCCGGCGACGGCCGCCGGATCGGGGGGCCGCGCGACGCCGCAGGCGGCTCCCAAGCCGCGCGCCCGCCAGGTCACCATCGGCGCCGCGCTCACCTTCGGCTTCCTGGCCGCACTGGTGCCGTTCTACTTCTGGTTCTTCTCGATCAACTTCCCGGCGGCGCTGCAGTTCAT
>DAISVW010000308.1:0-3551 GCA_036826695.1 Aestuariivirga sp. | reverse complement strand
TTGTCCTCGTCGCTGTTCCGAGCTTCTGTCCATGTCTGGCATATGTGCGGTCGACCCACTGGGCGGGTTCCGTAGTCGCGGCGGCGTCGATGGCGGCGGGCGTCGCGGCGGCGGCGGTCGCGGAAGTGGAGTTGGCGGCGGTCGCGTTGCCGAGCCCGGCGAGGCAGCGCCGGATCGCCAGTGCAGCGATGGTCGGCAGGTCTCCCTGCAGATTGACCACGAACTGGAACCGCCGCTGCGGATCGCGCAACGACAGGGCTTCGGCAATCCGGTCGGAGCCCGACGGAAGCGCCGGATTGGTGACGATCGCATCGCCGCCATGGGCACGCACCGCCGCCGCGATCTCATTCTCGGCGGCGGCCACCAGCACCTGGCCAACACCGGACTCGACGGCGCGCTTCCAGCAATGGACGATCATGGGCAGGCCGTTGATGTCGGCCAGCGGCTTTCCGGGGAGCCTCGTCGAGGCCATCCGGGCTGGAATCACAACGATGGTATTCCGGTTTTCAATCATATGCTTAGGCCAAGGCGCGGCAAAATGGAGCAATACCCCTTATACTATTGCGGCGGCCCGGAGAAAGCACTAGTTTCCGCGCCCGAATATCGGCGCAAAGGGTTGAGCCTGCATGGATAGCTTCGAATTCAACAAGATCGCGGGCGCGGTGCTGGCCACCGCGCTGCTGGTGTTCGGCCTCAGCGAACTGAGCAATATCATCTATCATACCCACGCGCCCGAGAAGCCGGGTTTCGCCATCGAAGTGGCCGAGGCCGAGACGGGCGGCGAGGCCACCGAAGAGGCTGCGCCGCCAGCGCAATCGGTGGGCGCGATGCTGGCCTCGGCGGATGCCACCAAGGGCCAGGCGGTGTTCAAGGCCTGCGTCGCCTGCCATGACCCCAGCAAGGGCGGCCCCAACAAGGTGGGCCCCAACCTGTGGGACATCGTCGGCCGCAACCATGGCATTCACGAAGGGTTCACCTACTCCGAGGCGATGGCGGCGCTCAAGGACAAGCCCTGGACCTATGAGGCGCTGAACGAATTCCTGCTGGCGCCGAAGACCGCCATTCCGGGCACCAAGATGGCCTATGGCGGCCTCAAGAAGGACGCTGACCGCGCCAATCTGCTGGCCTATCTGGCCACGCTGTCGGACAGCCCGGTGCCCTTCCCTGCCCCGTAAAGGCCGCAAATCTCTCCAAGATTTAACACCGGCAATCGTCTTGCCGGTGTTTTCTTTTGGGTCCGGCACCGCTTATCACCATTCAACAGTCCAACGCGGAGTTCCCAGCTCATGAACATCACCCGACGTTCTCTTCTCAAGCTGGCCGCCATGGCCCCCGCGACGCAGCTCATCGGCATCCAGATCGCCGCGGCCGAAGACCGCGAGTTCCGCCACGCGCTGACACTGTTCTCCGACATCAAATATCCCGCTGACTTCGCCCATTTCAGCTATGTGAACCCTCAGGCGCCGAAGGGCGGGCGCGTGCGTTTCGGCGTCGTCGGATCCTTCGACAGCCTGAACCCCTATTCCTTCAAGGGTGCGCCGGGAGGCGCGGTGCTGAACGATGCCCTGCTGACCTCATCGCTCGACGAACCGTCAACCGAATACGGCCTGGTGGCGAGCGGTGTGTGGCACCCGGAGGACCGCTCCATGGTGGTGTTCCGGCTGCGGCCCGAGGCACGCTTCCATGACGGCAAGGCGATGACGCCGGAGGACGTGATCTGGTCGATGCAGGCGCTGCGCGATGCGCACCCGCAATACAATGCCTATTACAAGAACATCGCCACCGCCGAGCAGACGGGCGCGCACGAGGTGACCTTCACCTTCACCATGAAGGGCAACCGCGAGCTGCCGTTGATCACCGGGCAATTGCCGGTGCTGCCGAAGCACTGGTGGACCGGAACCGATGCGCAGGGCCGCCAGCGCAACATCGCCGATTCGACGCTCGAAACACCGCTGGGCTCCGGCGCCTATGTCGCGGCGGACATCAAGCCCGGCGCCTCCATTCTTCTGAAGCGCGTGGCCGATTACTGGGGCAAGGACCTGGCCGTGAATGTGGGCCAGAACAATTTTGATGAAATCGAGTACATCTATTTCCGCGACGCCAATGTCGCCTTCGAGGCCTTCAAGGGTGGCCAGTTCGACTGGCGCAGCGAGAACTCCTCCAAGATGTGGGCCACCGGCTATGATTTTCCTGCTGTCAAGTCCGGCAGGGTGGTGAAGGAGGAAATCACACTGCGCCAGGTCAACGGCATGCAGAGCTGGGCCATGAACATCCGCCGCCCGAAGTTCCAGGATGTGCGGGTGCGCCGGGCGCTGAATTACGCCTTCGACTTCGAATGGGCCAACCAGAACCTGTTCTATGGGCAATACATCCGTTCACGGAGCTACTTCAACAACTCCGACATGGAGGCGAAAGGCCTTCCCTCGCCCGCGGAACTCGCCTTGCTGGAGCCGCTCAAGGACCAGCTGCCGGCGGAAGTCTTCACCACGGAATACACGAACCCGGTGAACGACAGCCCACAGAACCGGCGCAAGAACCTGCGCGAGGCAGCGAAGCTTCTGGCCGAGGCCGGCTGGCAGGTGACCCAGGACGGCGGCAAGTCAATCCTCAAGAATGCCCAGGGCGAAACGCTCACCATCGAATTCCTGCTCGATTCGCCGCTGTTCGAGCGCGTCGCCCTGCCCTACCAGCAACAGCTGGAACTGCTGGGGATCGGCGTCACCGTGAAGACCGTCGACAGCGCGCAGTTCGAACGCCGCACCCAGACGTTCGATTTCGATATCATGGTCGGAAGCTGGGGGCAGTCACTGTCGCCCGGCAACGAGCAGCGCGAGTTCTGGGGCAGCGAGTCCGCGAAACGCGATGGAGGACGCAATTACGTGGGCATCTCCAACCCGGCTATCGCCGCGCTGCTCGAGAAGCTCCTGCTAGCGCCGGATCCCGAAACCCTGGTGACCGCCTGCAAGGCGCTGGACCGGGTGCTGATCTGGAACCACTATGTGGTGCCGATGTGGTTCATTCCCTATCAGCGCACGGCGCGCTGGAACCGCTTCGGACGGCCGGAAAACCTGCCCACGCTCTCACCCGGCTTTCCGACGATCTGGTGGTGGGACGAAGAGAAGGCCAGGAAGGTGGACGGGACATGAGACGTATCGCGGCCACGCTTCTGGCCTTGAGCCTTTGCGCGGGAGCGGCCATGGCGGAACCGCGCCATGGCCTTTCGGTGTTCGGCGATCTCAAATATCCGCCGGGCTTCACGCATTTCGATTACGTGAACCCCGATGCGCCGAAGGGCGGCAAGATCTCCATGATCGGGCCGACACCCATCGACACCTTCGACAGCTTCAACGGCTACATTCTGAAGGGCGATGCCGTGCAGGGCTTCGAGCTGATGTTCGACAGCCTGATGGCCAGCGCTGCCGACGAGCCCGACGCGCGCTATGGCCTCGTGGCCGAGACCGCCGATCTCGCCGCCGCCCGCAAGAGCGTGACGTTCTGGCTGCGGCCGGAGGCGAAATTCGCCGACGGATCGCCCGTCACCGCCGCCGCCG
>DAISVW010000307.1:0-3562 GCA_036826695.1 Aestuariivirga sp. | reverse complement strand
GGTGGTGGCAACGCAGATCGCCAGAACATCGGCGGGCGAAACCCGCGCCGCAGCCACCGCGCCCTGAACCGACTGGCCCATGCAGCGCCACCAGTCCTCCGGGTTCTGCTCGGCCCATGAAGGCTTTGGAAACTCGGTCTTGTAAGGGGTCGCGGCCGCGGCGAGCGGCCGTCCTTCGAGATCGACCACAAAGGCGCGGATCGCTTCGGTTCCGCCATCAACCCCGATCTCATAGCTCATGCGGCACTTCCTCCGATCGCCGTCCACCGCGCCTCGTCCTCGTCATAGGCGTGAAGCTCGCCCATCGAGATATCGAACCAGACCCCGTGCAGGCCCAGCTCGCGCCTGTTCTCCTTCATGCGGATCCAGGGAAAAGTCCGCAGATTGGCCAGCGAATGCTCGATCGAGGCGCGCTCGATGTGGCGCTCGTGCAGCGCGTCGTCGGCGCTATCCTCACGCGGCGCGATGCGGGTCACATCCTTGATGGCCCGCATCCAGCTGCCGATGAAATCCGTGTGGGTGAGGGGCGATGCCTCGCCGATCGCCGCCCGGATGCCGCCGCAGCGGCCATGGCCCATCACCACGATGTGGCGGACGTCAAGCGACATGACACCAAATTCGAGTGCCGCGGAGGTGCTGTGGTGGCCGCCGTCCGGCGCATAGGGCGGCACCAGATTGGCGACGTTGCGCACCACGAACATCTCGCCGGGGCCGGCATCGAACACGGTTTCCGGCGCGGCACGGGAATCGCAGCAGGCGATGATCATGATGCGCGGCTTCTGGGAACCCTCGCCCAGCCGGCGGTAGCGCTCGGCTTCCGATACATAGCGGTTGGCGCGGAAATTGGCGTAGCCGTCCAGCAGCGGGGCGGGAAGCACCATCACGCCGCTCCTTCGGAAACGATGACGGACGGGAGGGGATGGCGAACCATGAAAACCTCGGCATACTTTGCAGCTTCCCGCTTGCCCCAGCCGGACCGGGGAATCAAGGCCGTCCCCATTGCCTCACAGGTGGAGATGGCGCAACCTTCCACTGCTGGCAATTCAAGGAGGCACAGAGATGGCGCATAACTTCCTGAGCAGGCTCACGGGATCATTCGCCATGCCGGCCGCCGAGAACCCGACGGTGGCGATGGTCGAGGCGGCCTACCGCCACCATCGGCTCGACATCCGCTACATCAATTGCGAAGTGGCGCCGGAAGGGCTGGGCGATGCCGTGAAGGGCGCGCGGGCCATGGGCTGGATCGGCTTCAACTGCTCGATCCCGCACAAGGTGGCGGTGATCGACCACCTCGATGGGCTGGGCGAGTCAGCGGCGGTCATGGGGGCGGTGAACTGCGCGGTGAGGCAGGGCGACCGCTTCATTGGTGAGAACACCGACGGCAAGGGTTTCCTGCAATCGCTGCGCACTGTCACCGACCCCAAGGACAAGACGGTCGTCATGTTCGGGGCGGGCGGCGCGGCCCGGGCGATCGGCGTCGAACTTGCCTTCGCGGGTGCGAAACGCATCATCGTCGTCAACCGCAGCGAGGCCCGTGGCCGGGCGCTGGTTGATCTTCTGAACGCCAAGACGAGGATTGCCGCGGAACTCGTCAGCGGCACCCCCGCCTACCGGCTGCCGGAGGAGGCGCAGCTCCTCGTCAACGCCACCTCGGTCGGGCTCTATCCGGATATAGAGGGCAGGATCAACCTCGATACGGCAAGCCTCGGTCCGGGCCTGGTGGTGGCCGATGTCATCACCAACCCGCCACGCTCGCCGCTGATCCGCGATGCCGCGGCGCGCGGCTGCGTGACGCTCGACGGACTGGGCATGGTGGTGAACCAGGGCGTGATCGGCATCAAGTACTGGACGGGCGTCGATGTCGATGCTGCCGTCATGCGCCGCACACTGGAGGACTTGTTCAGGGTCTGACTGCAGCAGCGTGCATTCCGGAATGGGCTGGCACAACTCATTGATTGACAAGCCTGGAATTTTGGGGCGCTATGTCTCCGGCTTCCAAGGAGAGAATTTCTTTGGTGCGCCGCAACGAAAACATGCTCACTCAGCGTGCTCCGGTTCGGGCGCGTTTTTCCCAGGGAGGACCTACATGAAATCCGTATTCAAAGCCGCTCTTCTCGGCGCTGCCGCGATCGCTGTGTTCGGCGCAGCGCCGTCCCAGGCCGCCGGCGTCGGCGCTTGCCTGATCACCAAGACAGAAACCAACCCCTTCTTCGTCAAGATGCGCGAAGGCGCTTCGGCGAAGGCCGCCGAGCTCGGCAGCGAGCGCAAGGCCTATGCCGGCAAGGACGACGGCGACAATGAAGGCCAGGTTGCGGCGATCGAGACCTGCATCGCCGATGGCGCCAAGGGCATCCTGATCACGCCGTCCGACACCAAGGCCATCGTGCCCTCGATCAAGAAGGCGCGGGATGCGGGGATTCTGGTGATCGCACTCGATACGCCGCTCGAGCCCATCGACGCCGCCGACCAGACCATGGCGACGGACAACTTCCAGGCCGGCTTTCTGATCGGCGCCTATGCCAAGGCCAAGCTTGGCGATGCCGCCAAGGACGCCAAGATCGGCTTCCTGAACATCAATCCCAAGCAGGTCACTGTCGACGTGCTGCGCAACCAGGGCTTCATGAAGGGCTTCGGCATCGATGTGAAAGACCAGAATGTGATCGGTGACGAGGATGATCCGCGCATCGTCGGCCACGATTACACCAACGGCAACCCGGAAGGCGGCCGCAAGGCCATGGAGAACCTGCTCCAGATCAACCCTGACATCAACGTGATCCACACGATCAACGAGCCCGCAGCCGCCGGCGCCTATGAAGCGCTCAAGGCCGTGGGCAAGGAGAAGCAGGTGCTGATCATGTCGGTTGACGGCGGTTGCCCGGGTGTCAAGGACGTGGCGGCCGGCATCATCGGCGGCACCTCGCAGCAGTATCCGCTGCTGATGGCCTCGATGGGCGTCGAGGCGATCAAGAAGTTCGCCGAGACCGGCGAGAAGCCGAAGGCCACCGAAGGCAAGAACTTCTTCGACACGGGCGTTCAGCTGATCACCGACAATCCGGTGGACGGCGTTACCTCGATCGATACCAAGAAGGGCCTCGAGCTCTGCTGGGGCTGATGCCCCGGCTTTCTTGCTAACCTCATGAAACCAGAGGGCGGTCCCCGTGACCGCCCTCCGCATAGGCGAGACAAAGGCGGAGGCCCGAAAAGCTGCCGCGAGAGGGATGAGGCCAATGGCGGAAGCGCGGAATTTCGAGAACGTGCTTGATCAGAGCGATTCGGGAATTGCGCATTTCCACGGAAATGACTCCGCTTTGCGGCGCTTCCAGCAGTTCCTGCACACCAGCCCGGCGGCGGTGCCGCTGATCGTTCTCATCATTTCGGTCGTGGTCTTCGGAATTCTGGTTGGTGGCAAGTTTCTCAATCCCTTCACCCTGACGCGGCTCTTGCAGCAAGTCGCACTCGTCGGCAGCGTAGGCGCCGCGCAGACGCTCGTGAGCCTCACCGCGGGCAGCGATCTCTCGGTCGGCGCCACCATGGTGCTGTCGTCTGTGGTGATGGGACAATT
>DAISVW010000306.1:0-3589 GCA_036826695.1 Aestuariivirga sp. | reverse complement strand
TCGACAGCGCTACGCTTGTTTATAGCGTTCGGTGTGAAATCGCTTCTCTTCCGGAGGCAACGGAGCGAAGGGGGGCCGATCCCTGGTCCCTGGTCAGGATCTCTCTGATCGCCTGCAACCGCGCGGCGTGGCCTCGCAGCGGCCCAAGCCTTTCGATGCGGGCGACGGCCGTGGCGGAAAGACGCAGCGTGCCTCCGGGTGCTGTCTCCAGTTCACCGGGAAGCTCAAGCCCGGTCACCGCCTTCCTCACTGCCGCTGGCGAATGGTGGTAGACGTCGAAGCTCCATACTGTGATGGCGGGCTCGCCAAACGCGGCCTTGACTGCATTGATGAGTTCAATCCAGTTCGGTTTCCGGCCCAGCCAATGCGCCCGGTATTCGGTCATCGCATGCGGTATGGCGCCATCCCGCAGGGCTTGCGAATAGGCCGATGGCAGGATGTCCGCATAGTTGCGGATCGACAGGAAGATATGCGGCCGCGCCCGGCCCATCACCGCGGCCCACGGCTCAAGACGCCTGACGGCCCTCGGATAGAGCCCGTCCAGCAGGTCGGTTGACATGCCGAGGATGTCTTCCTCAGAGATCAGGATGCGCCGGGGGTGATCGTTGACCCCGGCAACCAGATCGTTCCTCCGCACGAAGCCGCGCGACAGATACACGAGTCCGCCTTGCAGGATCTGGCCCGATTGCGCAACCACGCTGTCCTGCAGATGGGTCGTCGCGGTCTTGTGCGCCGATATGAAGCCTGAGTTCCTCGATCACGGCTGCCACGCCAGAGCGTGCTTCATGTCTGACTTTCAAGCCAGGAAGAGCAATGCCAGTAGAGTTTGAAATCCTGCGCGCACCATATACGGAGGCTCCGCCTGGACTGCACAGAAAGCGGCTTCACGCCGGTGTAGTCGTTCTTGTGGATCCTTACGGGGTCTGTTTCCATGGAAGGATGGGTTGCCAGCCGCAGTTTCCGGAACAGCACACCGATGTCCCGGTCAAAATGTTGCTGCCTGATGATCGTGAGCGGTGGCCGGTCGGCAAGAAAGCCGCCACAATACTTGAAAAAGGCGCACTGGTTTGTCGCAAGATGGGTTATTGCTTGCATCGCCGCAAAGGCCTGCCATCCCCTTGGCCCTTGCGTGAACAACGCCTCTGCAAGATCGTTAGCGTGTTCAAAATGGAGAAAAGCCTCCCGTTCGTCGGACGTCCACTGGCTGTTGCAGCGAGGCCGCCCTTTTCGCTTGCGGCTGTAGAAGCCTGACACGAACCTGGTTTCCGGCGATCGGATGCTGAAGAAATATTCGACATCGACGGGCAACGCTGCGAGCGTTACGTGATGATGATGGGTTATAATTCTTGTATTGGAATCCATGGCATTGATCTTGTCCGACAACGTGACGATCTGGGTAACTGCGCATTTTCCAATGTGGAGGACATGAACTTCACGCGTGGGCTTCTCGTGCTCCGGATGAGTTCACTAGAGTTACTCAGTAACACGTAGCTGCCCCGATCTGTCCGGCTACGCTGAATTTCCCCTTTACCATCGGCATGTTTCTGGACCAAGAGAGTAGCAATCACCGGCAAGACGTTTGGATGTAATGTGCAGCCCGCGCCAAGACCATGCTGTTGGCGGCAGCCAGCGCGATGCAAGACATTTAACAGGAGTTGCAATGATCAAGGCCCGGCAGCAGACGTCCTTTCTGTTCGATCTCGATGGAACACTGGTCGACAGCGTCTATGATCACGTGCTCGCCTGGCATGATGCCTTACAGGAGGAAGGAATTGATATCTCGGTCTGGCGGCTGCACCGCAAGATCGGCATGTCGGGCGGGTTGTTCACCAAGGCGCTGGCGCGCGAAACGGGGCGAGAGTTTTCGCCCGCGTTGCTGGACCGCCTGAGACAGCTCCACATCAAGTTCTACGGCCAGCGCTCGCCACGCACCCGGGCCCTGCCGGGCGCGCGGGAGCTTCTCACCTATCTCTCCGCCAACGATATCCCGTGGGCGATCGCCACCTCGGGCCGCATCGAAACGGCGGGACCGGTACTGAAGATCCTCGGCGTCGATCCGGAGAAGCATGTGGTGATCACCCGCGACCTGGTGCGCTACGCAAAGCCGGACCCCGATCTGTTCCTCGCGGCGGCGGAGCGGCTTGATGCCGACATCGCCACCGCCTGTGTTGTGGGCGACGCAATCTGGGACATGCTGGCGGCACGCCGGGCGCGGGCGCTGGGCATCGGCCTGCTTTCCGGCGGTTACGGCACGGAGGAACTCGAACGGGCCGGCGCCTACCGGGTGTACGAGGACCCGGCAGATCTCCTCTTGCACATTGACGAAGTGGGCGGCCGCCGCTGATGCTCAGCGCGGAGCCACCGGTACCTTCCCCAGAACATGCGCCACGACCTTGCGCATGACGCTCGGGAGCGCCTCGCCATCAAGCTTCTGGCGCGGTGTCCAGCGATAATCATCGCCCTCTGGCTTTCTCGCGCGGATGCCGTTCGCCCGCCAGACCTCGAGTTCCAGATGAAAATGCGTGAAGGTGTGCTCCACCTTGCCTGGCAGCTTTTGCCATTGAGCGGTCACCGGCGCCTCACGTTCAGGCTCGTGCGGCGCGGGGCTCCACGCGGTGGAAGGTACCTCCATCATGCCGCCGAGAAGTCCCTTTTCTGGCCTTCGTCTGAGCAGCACCGCGCCGTCGGCGCGTTCGATCCAGAAGCAGACCCCTTTGCGCAACGGAATCGCTTTCTTTTCCGTTTTGCGTGGCAAGCTGGCGGCGATTCCGGCGATGCGGCCGCGGCAATCCTGAGCCCACGGGCACAGCGTGCAATTTGGCTGGCGCGGGGTGCAGACGGTGGCGCCCAGATCCATCATCGCCTGGGCAAACTCGCCGGCCCGCCTTTCCGGCACCCGCGCCTGCGCCCGCTCCCTGATCTCCGGCTTCGCCTGGGGAAGCGGCGTCTCGATGGCAAGATAGCGGCTGATGACCCGCTCGACATTGCCGTCGACCGCCGCATGGCGGCCGCCAAAGGCAATGGCGGCGATCGCCGCCGCGGTATAGGGCCCGATGCCGGGCAGGTTGCGAAGTTCCGCCTCCGTTTCAGGAAACCTTCCGCCATGCGTGTTGGCGACCATCCTTGCGCAGGCATATAGGTTGCGCGCCCGCGCATAATAGCCAAGCCCCGCCCAGGCCCTGAGCACATCATCGAGTGAAGCCGATGCCAGCGCTTCGACGTCAGGCCACCGTGACAGGAATTTTTCGAAATAGGCTTTCACGGCCGGAACCGTGGTCTGCTGCAGCATGATTTCGGAGAGCCAGACGCGATAGGGGTCGGGCCGCTCGCTCTTTAGCGCCCGCCACGGCAGAACCCGGGCGTTGGCGTCATACCAGGCGAGAAGACGCCGGGCGGCATCGGGCTTTGGCCCTTTTCTGGCCATGCTGCTGCGCAAACACACGACTCCTGTTATAGGTTCCCGCATAATCAACGGTTTTCGGTCCGGCAATGGAAACTCTTTCCAAGCATTTCCGCGAGATCACCAAGGCGGTCTTCGCACGGCATGGCTTCGCGGCGGCTGATGCGGTGGCCAATTGGGAGGCGATTG
>DAISVW010000305.1:0-3598 GCA_036826695.1 Aestuariivirga sp. | reverse complement strand
AGAACCATGCGACAAAACCCAAAAGAATCTGATAAGCTCATGAAATACTGTGGTTTTGATGCCTGGCGTTCGGGGATAACTGGGATCAAGCGCCTGTTTCGGCCTCGGCCGGGGCCGTTGCGGCAATCATGGTTAAGGAATTGGAAACATCTTGGTGCGATCCTCACGAAACGTTCGAACCACCTGTGGACGGGAGAACCGTTGTCAAGATGGTTGACTAACGAGGCGCGGACAGGCATTTTCGCCGCCGCTAGGGTTCGGAGAAACGAATCCAGCCCCTCGAAACGGAGCGTTCAAGCGTGAAGGGCTCCCGGGGGCCGGTCTCGGTGGTGACGTTGAAGAGATCGGCGGTGCAAGGCGCCAATGGATAGCAAGGGGATGAAGTATTGAACGATCGCGTTGACAGACGGTTCCGCGCCCCAACGCCGGCAGGCGCATCGCGGCGGCCGCAACTGCCATCAAGACCGAAGCCGAAGGCGGCCCTTCCAGGACCGGCCGGCAATACGGTCGCTGCGCCGGATCCGCTTGCGGCCGAACCCGTGCATCACCGCTGGCTGTTGACGACCTGCGTCGCCGGGATCGCCGGGTCGCTGGTGATCGGTTCGGCGGTTCTCGGCGTGTTCAAAGAAAACGCCGCCCCGCGCGATGCTTTTGCCGCGGTGGAAAAAGCATCGGTCAGCGGCACCTATCCGGATGTGGCTCATTCGGGAGCGTCAGTCATCGGACGCAAGGAACTGTCGGCTGCCTATCAACCCCAGACCGATGGCGGCAGCGAACTGATCGTGCCCGAGCGCGATCTCAACAATGCCAATCTCTATCCCGAAATCACGTCCGACGACCTGCCCTATGGCGAGGACAAGCCCGGCGTGATGGACATTGATATGGACATCGATGCGCTCGACCAGGAAGAGAACATCACCACCATCACCAAGCAGGTACCACCGGAGCCCACCGACGAAACTTTCAAGCTGGCCAAGGGCGAAACGCTGATCGATGCGCTCACCGACCGTGGTGTCGGCAGTGCGGCTGCGAAGGCACTGACCGATGCCGTGAACCCGATCTTCCCTGCAAGCATGATCAAGGAAGGTACCGAATTCGAACTGACACTCGACCGGCAGATCGATTTCTATGGCCGCGAGGTGATTTTCCCAGTTGAACTCTCCTTCCAGCCGGGCCCCAATGAAACCCTCACCGTCGAAGCCGATGAAGACGGCCGCTTCCAGGCCGCGATCGCGGGCGCCAAGGCCGGGGCGAAATCGCAATATGCGGAATTCAACCACTTCCGCACCCGCGCCAAGGTGGGCTCAAGCCTCTATGGCGCCGCCAAGGACAACCGGGTGCCGGACTACATCATCGCGGAATTCACCCGCATCTTCGCCTATGACGTGGACTTCCAGCGCCAGGTCAAGGCCAACGACACCTTCGACATCTTCTACGGCAATCCGCTCACCGGATCGTCATCCAAGCGCAAGGTGCTGCACTACGCGCAGCTTACCATCGACGGCAGGACCAAGACCTACTACCGCTTCACCTCAGCCGACGGCCAGACCGACTATTTTGACGAGGAAGGCCGCAGCGCCCAGAAATCGCTGTTGAAGACTCCCGTGTCGGGCGCGCGCCTCACCTCAGGCTTCGGCATGCGCAGGCATCCGTTGCTGGGCTACTCCAAGATGCATGCCGGCATCGACTTCGGCGTGCCTCACGGAACGCCGATCCGCGCCGCCGGCTCGGGCGTGGTGCAAATCGCCGGCCGTCACGGCGCCTTTGGCATCGCCGTCGAGATCAGGCACAACAACAAGTATGAAACGCTCTACGCCCACATGAGCAAGCTCGCGGCCGGCGTACGCCGCGGCGCCAAGGTGAATCAGGGGCAGATCATTGGCTACGTCGGCTCGACCGGCCGTTCCACCGGCCCGCATCTCCACTATGAGGTGCATGTCGATGGCCGTCCGGTGAATCCGTCCCGCATCAAGGTGGCCGGCGGCAAGCAACTGGCAGGCAAGGACCTCGCCAAGTTCAAGCAGATGAAGGCGCGTGTCCTGACCATGATGCAGCAGGCGCCCTCGGCGCAGCAGGTGGCACAGGCACAGCCGTGACGGCGCGCAGCGCTTGCGCTGCGCGTTGCCGCCTGCGAAGAACACGCTCGTCATGCGGGTCTTCGCCACTTTCCTCGCCGCCTATGTGCTGAGCCAGTTCTACCGTTCATTCCTGGCGGTAATCGCGCCGGAACTGGCGCGCGAACTGGCGCTGAGCCCGCAGGACCTCGGCAATCTCCAGGCATTCTGGATCCTTGGATTTGTGGCGACCCAGTTTCCGGTGGGCTGGGCGCTTGATGTGATCGGGCCCAGGCGCACCGTGTCGTTGCAGATGCTGGCGGCCGTGGCAGGTGCGCTGCTGTTCGCCATGGCCCACAATGCCGCCACACTCAACTTCGCCATGCTGCTCAACGGCGCTGGCTGCGGGTCGATATTCATGGGTGCACTCTATCTGTTCGGGCGTACTGCGGAGCCATCCCGCTTTGCCATGCTCTCCTCGCTTCTCCTCGGGCTTGGTACGGCCGGGAACCTGCTCGCCGCATCACCGCTCGCCCATGCTGCGCAATCGGCGGGCTGGCGCGGTGCCATGCTGGTGATGGCTGGCGCCACGGCTTTTTCGGCGCTCGCAATCCTGCTTCTGATCCGCGATCCCGAGCGCATCGCCAGTCACACCGCGCGCGGCCTGCTGGGTGGCATCGGCGAGATCGTGAGGATCCGCAAGCTGTGGCCACTTCTGCCCATCACGGCCGTGAGTTATGCCGTCGTTCTTGCCGAGCGCGGTCTCTGGGCTGGACCCTATTTTTCATCCGTCTACGGACTGGATCCGCTGGCGCGCGGCTATGCGCTGCTTGTCATGGCGGCCGCCATGTCGCTGGGCGCCATCGCATATGGCCCGCTCGACCGGCTTCTCAACACGCGCAAGTGGGTGGTGTTCGGCGGCGTTCTGGCCACCGCCCTGTGTTTCCTGACGCTCGCCACGGCGGACCTTCCACTGGCTGGAGCGATCGCGGTGATGGGGCTGATCGGCGGCTTCGGCATGACCTATGGCGTGTTGATGGCGCATGGCCGGAGCTTCGTGCCCGACCATCTGCTGGGCCGCGGCATCACGCTGCTCAATGTGCTGTTCATTGGTGGCGCCGGACTTCTCCAGCCCTTGAGCGGCAAGCTGATGACGAGGCTCGAGGGCTCGTCCCCAGCCGATGCCTATGCCGCACTGCATCTGATCTTCGCGCTGCTGTTGTTCGCCGGACTGGCGATCTATGCCTTCGCCAGGGACAACCCGCCAAAGGGATGAAAAAGAGAAATGCCCGGCACACGCCCGGGCATTTCCGATTGCGTGAGGATTTCGCTGGCGTTCAATGCAACTGCACGACCTTGGGATCAATCGCCTTGCCACCGACAGGCAGGCCATTGAAGGTCAGAAGTCCACCCTTCACGCCCACCTTCACCAGGTCGCCGTCCTTGATGCGGCCACCCAGCAGCTCCTCGGCCAGCGGATCCTGGAGGTTCTTCTGGATCACGCGCTTGAGGGGCCGCGCACCATAGGCGGGATCGTAGCCCTT
>DAISVW010000304.1:0-3614 GCA_036826695.1 Aestuariivirga sp. | reverse complement strand
GATTTCCTGGGTGCGGCCCGATTGCTTGCCGGCCGCCGCCTCGCGCCTGGTGCGCTCATGAGTAGCGCGCGGCAGCATGCCATATTCCGCCGTCACCCAGCCCTTGCCGCCACCCTTGAGCCACGGCGGCACTTTTTCCTCGAGCGAGGCGGTGCACAGCACATGGGTGTCGCCGAAGCGGACGAGGCAGGAACCCTCCGCATGGCGGGTAAAGCCGCGCTGAAACGATACGGCGCGCAATTCGTCCGGTTTCCGTCCCGATGGACGCATGATGTTCATTCCTTGTTCCGAATGCGCGACTTCTAGCCCCTCGATTGACCCGCGCCAACTTGATTTCTACATTGATGGCATGAGCATGATCCCGCCCAAGCCTTTTTCCGAGGAACGGCTCTCGGGCGCCGCCGGCCTCGACCAGCGGTCGCGCGATATCTTCCGCCGCCTCGTCGACACCTATCTCGAAACCGGCGAGCCGGTCGGCTCGCGTACCATTTCGCGCATCCTGCCGCAGAACCTGTCGCCCGCCTCGGTGCGCAATGTGATGATGGACCTCGAGGACGCCGGGCTCATCTTCTCGCCCCATACCAGCGCCGGCCGGGTTCCCACCGAACAGGGCCTGCGTTTCTTCGTCGACGCGGTGATGGAGGTGGGCGCCGTCACCTCGGACGAGCGGGCCCGCATCGATGCCCAGATCGCCGCCTCCAACCGCCAGCGCCGCATCGAGGATGTGCTGGGCGAGGCCACCACCCTGCTGTCCGGCCTGTCGCAATGCGCCGGCGTCATCCTGGCGCCGAAGATGAACGCCCGGCTGAAGCACATCGAATTCGTCAACCTGGGGCCCGGCCGGGCACTGGTCATCCTGGTGGGCGAGGACGGCGGCGTCGAGAACCGGGTCATCGACGTGCCGCGCGGCCTGCCGCCTTCCACTTTCGCCAAGGCCTCGAACTATCTCTCGACCAGGTTCCAGGGCAAGACCATCGACGAGGTGCAGCGCTTCGTGCGCGAGGAAATGCAGGATTTGCGCCGCGAGCTCGACGAGATTTCGGCGCGCATCGTCGAGGCCGGCATCGGCCAGTGGTCCGGCGAGGCGGATGCCGACGACAAGACGCTGATCGTGCGCGGCCAGGCCAATCTGATCGACAATGCCACCGCGGCCGCCGACCTCGAGCGCATCCGCAAGCTGTTCGAGGACATCGAGAACAAGAAGGAGCTGGCGCAGCTGTTGGGAGCCGCCGAGCAAGGCGAAGGCGTGCGGATCTTCATCGGCTCGGAAAACCGGCTGTTTTCGCTCTCGGGAAGTTCGATCATCGTCTCGCCCTACCGCAATGCCGAGGAAAAGATCTTGGGCGTCATGGGCATCATCGGCCCGACCCGCATGAACTATGCCCGGATCATTCCCATGGTCGACTATACGGCCAAGGCGGTGGGCCGCCTGCTCACTTGATTTTTCGGCTCCGGCAGCCGATATGGCTTTTAATCCGAAAATATAGCAGTGGAACACCGCAGCCATGGCTGATGACCCGAACACGTCCGAGCAGACCGCCCCGCAGGATGGGCCGCTGGCCGACGACATCGACGCCCGCGACATTGAAATCATGCAGCTGAAGGACCAGGCGGCTGCCCTCAAGGACCGGCTGCTGCGCACCGCCGCCGACATGGACAATCTGCGCAAGCGCACGGAGCGGGAAAAGGCCGAGGCAGTGCTCTATGCCGCCACCAATTTCGCCCGCGACCTGCTGAGCGTTGCCGACAACATGCAGCGCGCGGTGGCCACCATCACGCCGGAAGCGCGCGAGACGGCCGATGCGGTGACCAGGAACCTGCTGGCCGGCGTCGAGATGACCGAGCGCGAACTGCTGAACGTGTTCCAGCGCTACAATATCCGCAAGGTCGAGACGGTGGGCGCCAGGTTCGACCCCAACTTCCATCAGGCGCTGTTCGAGGTTCCCACCAAGGACCACCCGCCGGGCACGGTCGTGCAGGAAATGCAGTCGGGCTTCGCGATCGGCGAGCGTTGCCTCAGGCCGGCCATGGTGGGCGTTGCCAAGGCCGAGGGCTGATTTCTCATTTTTTCTCCGGTTTTGACTTAGGTCACGGCGGTCTTCCCGCGGCCCGCCCAGAGTGCGGCGGCATTGAGGGGAGTATGCCATATGGCAAAGCAAGGAAGCGTGGTCTGGTCGGAACTGATGACCACCGAAGTGGAAAAAGCCAAGGCCTTCTACGGAAAGACGCTGGGCCTCACCTTTCAGGGTTTCGATCCGTCGGGCGAAGGCAATTACTGGGTCGCCATGGCGGGCGGCGAGACCGTCTGGGGGCTCATGGACATGACCTCGCGGCCAGGAAGCCCGACCGGCTGGTTCACCTATCTCGCGGTCGATGACGTCGATGCCCGCGTGGCGGCGGCGGAAGCGGCGGGCGGCAAGCTCATGGTGCCTGTCTTCGAGGTGCCGATGGTGGGCCGGATCGCCATCCTGCAGGACGCGACGGGCGCCGTCATCGGCTGGATGAAGCCGGCTGACCGTCCACCAGCTTGAGGGCCGTTGTGGCGGCGTCGATCCCGGAAAGATGGGCGCCGTGAACGGTGGAGAAGAACGGGATCGAGCAATGCTCGCCCGCCAGCACGATCCTGTCCGCCACCGGTTCCGAAAACAGCAGGCGCGAGGCGGCGCGGCCCGGCCTGGCATGCGAATAGCCGCCAAGCGTGAACGGGTCTGAGGCCCAGTGGGTGCGCAGCATCTTCTTGACTCGTTTCCGGAACGAGGCGCCGAAGGCTTCCGTCACCGCCTCCATGGCCATGGCCTCGACCGCCGCATCGCTCAGCCGCTCCACCTCCCGGCCATGCGAGCCACCCATGTGAGAGACCAGCAGCGGGCGGCCAAACGGGTTGGTATGCAGGTTGAAGGGCCGCTTCGCCGGATCCGGAAAAATGACATCGCCATAGAGATGGCCAAGCCCATCGACCGGCCGGTCGAGCAGGATGGCGAGCTTCTCCGAAACGCCCATCGGGCAATCATGAAAGGCCTCGACCAGCGAAACAGGCAGGGCGGGATCGAAGCGGATGCCGCCGGCGATCAGCACGTTGACGGGCACCGCGAGGATGATGGTTTGGGCGGTCACCGTGCCGTTCGGCGTCTCCAGCCGGACCTGGCGTCCTGACCAGTCGACGCGGGTAACCGGGGTCGACAGCGTGACCGCCAGTCCCGCCGCATGGCAGGCGACAAGTGTGCCAAAGCCATCCGCCACGGGAAAGTCGCCGCCTTCTTCCACGTAACGGGCATAATCCAGAACCGAGCAATCCTCAGGATCATGGGAGGTGATCTGGTTGATGATATGTTCGAGCAGCAGATGCCAGCGGTTGCCGGGGTCAAGATAGGCGGAGAAAGACCGGTCAGGCCCCGACGTGTCCGTCTCGGAGATGCGGGTTAATACATCGATGATGTGGGCAATGCTCTCCTTCTGGACCGCCTCCGGCAACGGACCGCCGCCCCCGTACCGGATCACGTCCGCCCAGCTCAGCCTCGAGTCGTAAGCAATGCCCAGCCGGTCAGCGATCCGGGTGAACGGGTTCTGCGCCGCGGCGTGCAGCCAATGGGCGCCGCAGTCGAAGGGAAGCCCGA
>DAISVW010000303.1:0-3633 GCA_036826695.1 Aestuariivirga sp. | reverse complement strand
GTCACCGCGGCGCGGGCCTGGGCGGCGGCAACGACGAGCGAGAACAGACGCTCAACCAGCTGCTGGTCGAGATGGACGGTTTCGAGGCCAATGAGGGCGTGATCCTGATCGCCGCCACCAACCGCCCCGACGTGCTCGACCCCGCGCTGCTGCGGCCGGGCCGTTTCGACCGCCAGATCGTGGTGCCGAACCCCGATGTGCAGGGCCGCGAGAAGATCCTCAAGGTTCACATGCGCAATGTGCCGCTGGCGCCCGATGTCGACGCCAAGACGATCGCGCGGGGCACGCCCGGCTTTTCCGGCGCCGATCTCGCCAACCTGGTGAACGAGGCCGCATTGCTGGCGGCGCGGCGCAACAAGCGCATCGTCACCCAGTCCGAATTCGAGGAGGCCAAGGACAAGGTGATGATGGGCGCCGAGCGCCGCTCGATGGCCATGTCCGAGGACGAGAAGCGGCTCACCGCCTATCATGAGGCGGGCCATGCGCTGGTGGCGATGAACGTGCCCAAGGCGGACCCCGTGCACAAGGCCACCATCATCCCGCGCGGCCGCGCGCTCGGCATGGTGATGCAGCTTCCCGAGGGTGACCGGCTGTCGATGAGCTACACCCAGATGACGTCGCGGCTGGCGATCATGATGGGCGGGCGCATCGCCGAGGAGCTGACCTTCGGCAAGGAGAACGTGACGTCGGGCGCCCAGTCCGACATCGAGCAGGCAACCAGGCTCGCCCGCGCCATGGTGACACGCTGGGGCTATTCCGACGAGCTGGGCGCGGTGGCCTATGGCGAGAACCAGGAAGAGGTGTTTCTCGGCCACTCGGTGTCGCGCACCCAGAACATCTCCGAGCAGCCCGCCCAGAAGATCGACGAGGAAGTGAAGCGTCTGGTGTCCGCCGGGCTTGGCGAGGCGCGGCGCATCCTGACCGAGAAGAACCATGATCTGGAGACGCTGGCCAAGGGCCTTCTCGAATATGAGACGCTGAGCGGCGAGGAGATCAAGAACCTTCTGAACGGCACGCCGCCCAGGCGCGACGACGGCGACAGCGGCAAGAAGGCGGCGCGGCCCTCGATTTCCGTTCCCAATGCGGGCCAGGCGAAGCCGGACGCCGCGGGCGGCTTGGAACCCCAGCCCCAGGTGTGATGACCAGGATCTATTTCCGGCCGGCCGGCCTCGTCCATGGGCCGGACGCCGTCCAGGCAATGAACGAAGGCCGCGGAGCATCGCTCGGCGGCCTTTCCGCAATCGCCTACACGCTGCTGGAGCGCATCGAACGCCATGATGATGGCGCGGTCTCCCGCCGCTTCGAAGCGGGTCTGCTGCCGCGCGCCACCGCCTTGCCAGGCTTTCTCGACGCCGCCCGGCCGCTGGTGATGGGCATCGTCAACGTGACGCCTGACAGTTTCTCGGACGGCGGCCTCAGCTTCGATGCCGCAAGCGCCATTGCCCATGGCCTGCAGCTCATCAGGGAAGGCGCCGACATTCTCGATGTCGGCGGCGAGTCGACAAGGCCCGGTTCGGAAGGGGTCACGGAGGACGAGGAACTGCGCCGGGTCATTCCGGTGATCGCGGCGCTGGCCGGGGCCGGGCATATGGTGTCCGTCGACACCCGCAAGGCGCGGGTGATGCGCGAGGCGCTTGCCGCCGGCGCCGGACTCGTCAACGACGTTTCGGCGCTCACCTTCGATCCCAGGTCGATGGCGGTGATGGCCGAAGCCTCCTGCCCGGTGATCCTGATGCATGCCCAGGGCGATCCCAAGACCATGCAGCTGAACCCGCGCTATGACGACGTGGCGCTCGACGTTTATGACTGGCTCGCGGCGCGGATCGCGGCCTGCGAGGCGGCGGGCATCGCGCGCCAACGCCTGATCGCCGACCCCGGCATCGGCTTTGGCAAGAGCTTCCGGCACAATCTTGACGTGATGCGCCAGTTGGCGCTTTATCACGGGCTCGGTGTGCCGATGCTGGTAGGGCTTTCGCGAAAGGCCTTCATCGGCGCGCTGACGGGGGAAAAAGTGGCGGGCGAGCGCGTCTACGGTTCGGTGGGTGGTGCGGCGTGGGCGGCGCTCAACGGCGCGCATGTGCTGCGCGTCCATGACGTGAAGGCGACAGTCGCGGCGCTCGCCGTGATCAGGGCGGCGGCGGCGCCGGACGAGAGCGGACTGTAAGGTTTTGTTAGCAATGTCGGAACAATCATTCCCGGGCTGGCGTCAGCATGACGGCTGAGAAAGTTAAGTGCAGCTTGGGGTGGGGCATCGGATGAGCCGGAAATACTTCGGAACGGACGGCGTGCGGGGTCGCGCCAACACCGGCGCGATGACCGCCGACATGGTGCTGAAGATCGGCATGGCGGCCGGAAGCCTCTACCGGCGCGGCAACCACCGCCACCGGGTGGTGATCGGCAAGGATACGCGGCTCTCCGGCTACATGATCGAGAACGCCCTGACTTCGGGGCTCCTGGCGGCCGGCATGGATGTGTTCCTGTTCGGGCCGGTGCCGACGCCTGCCGTCTCGATGCTCACGCGGTCGATGCGCGCCGACCTCGGCGTCATGATTTCCGCCTCGCATAATCCGTATGCGGACAATGGCATCAAGATCTTCGGTCCCGACGGTTTCAAGCTCTCGGATGACGAGGAGTCGCGGATCGAGGCGATGCTGGACGATCCCTCGCTGATGACGGCCGCCGCGTCCGAGGCGATTGGCCGCGCCAAGCGCATCGAGGATGCGCAGGCCCGCTACATCGAATTCGTCAAGCGCACCTACCCCAAGGACATGACGCTGGACGGGCTGCGCGTCGTAATCGATTCCGCCAATGGCGCGGCCTACCGTGTTGCGCCAACCGCGCTGTGGGAGCTGGGCGCCGAGGTGATCGAGATCGGGGCTGAGCCCAATGGCACCAACATCAACGATCATTGCGGTTCGACGCATCCGCAGGCGATGTGCGCCAGGGTCAGGGAGGAGGGCGCCGACATCGGCATCGCGCTCGACGGCGACGCCGACCGGGTGATCATCGCCGACGAGAAGGGGCAGGTGATCGACGGCGACCAGCTGATGGCGCTGATCGCCACCTCATGGGCGCGGCGCGGCGAGCTGAAGGGCGGTGGGCTGGTCGCCACCATCATGTCGAACCTCGGGCTCGAACGCTATCTGGCAGGACAAAAGCTGAGCCTGGCGCGCACCCGTGTCGGCGACCGCTATGTCGTCGAGCACATGCGCGCCCATGGCTACAATGTGGGCGGCGAGCAGTCAGGACATATCGTGCTTGCCGATTTCTCGACCACCGGAGACGGGCTGCTGGCGGCGCTTCAGGTGCTCGCCGAAGTGAAGCGGCAGGCCAAGCCGGTGAGCGAGGTGTGCAACCTGTTCACGCCGTTGCCGCAGGTTCTCAAGAACGTGCGCTTCGGTCAGGGTGCCCCCCTGCAGGATGATCAGGTGCGCAGCGCCATCGCCGACGCGGAGGCGCGGCTCGGCAATGCGGGCCGCCTCGTCATCAGGCCGTCCGGCACCGAGCCGGTGATCCGCGTGATGGCCGAGGGCGATGACCGGGGCCTGGTGCACGGCATCGTCGATGATCTCTGCGCGGCAATCGCCAGGGCCGCTGCGTGAGTTGAGGCCGAACCCTCATCCAGACAATGCG
>DAISVW010000302.1:0-3641 GCA_036826695.1 Aestuariivirga sp. | reverse complement strand
CGAGGCGGCGGCGCAGGGCCTGGGCCTCGCCGTGATGGCGCGCGGCGATCTGGCGCCAGATGCGCGGCTCGCCGTGTTGCCGATTCCGGACTGGGACACCGAAATGGAGGAATGGATGATCTGCCTCAAGGCCCGCGCCGCGCTGCATGCCATCCGCTCGTTCTTCACGCTCGACCAGGAAAGCGCTAAGCACGGTTCATGAGCTTCACCGCCGCCTGCATCCAGACCACCGCCACGCCCGATCTCGGCCATGACATCGGGGTTCTTTCGCGCCTGATCCGCGAGGCCGCCGCGGCGGGCGACAGCTTCGTGGCAACGCCCGAATACTGCGCCGGACTCGATACCCGGGACGGCAAGCTGTACCCGGTCGCCCATGAGGAATCGCAGCATCCGGCGCTGCCCGCCCTGCGGGGGCTGGCCAGCGAACTCAGGATCTGGCTGCTGGTGGGCTCGATCGGCGTCAGGTCGGCGGACGGGCGCATCTTCAACCGCAGCTACATGCTCTCGCCCGACGGCACAATCCCGGCGCGCTACGACAAGATCCATCTCTTCGACATCGACCTCAGGCGTGGCCACAGCTATCGCGAATCCGCCACCATCGCGCCGGGCAACGCCGGTGTCATCGCGCCATGCGTGGAAGGCACGATCGGCCTGTCGATCTGCTATGACATCCGTTTTCCCTTGCTCTACCGCGCCTATGCCCAGGCGGGAGCCGAGATGCTGGCAGCACCCGCCGCCTTCACCCGGGTCACCGGCATGGCCCACTGGCATGTGCTGCAGCGGGCGAGGGCGATCGAGAATGGCGCCTATGTGATCTCGCCCAGCCAGTGCGGAACGCTCTCCGGCGGGGCCGAATGCTACGGCCACTCCCTGATCGTCGACCCCTGGGGCCAGGTGCTGGCCGAAGCCGGCGACACCCCCGGGGTGATCCTCGCTGAAATCGATATTTCAAGGGTGAAAGAGACGCGGGCGAGGATTCCATCGCTGCGCCATGACCGGCCGTTCAGCCTCGAAAACCCTTGAAAAACGGGGCTGAATTGCCCATATGTCAGGCGTTGGGCTAGGGAGGGCACCGGCATGTTCGGCTATTCTTTACTTGGACTGATCGCCGCCGTCGCAGCCTATCTGGTCTGGGCCTACAACGCGCTGGTTCGCAACAAGAACCTGGTCGCCGAGGGCTGGAGCGGCATCGATGTTCAGCTGCGCCGCCGTGCCGACCTCGTTCCCAATCTCGTCGAAACCGTGAAGGGTTACGCCACCCACGAAGACAAGCTGTTTCGTGACATCGCGGAGCTGCGCGCCAAGTCGATCGCCGGTGGCACGGTTGCCGAGCAATCCGCCGTCGGCCAGGCCATGAGCCAGGCGCTGGGCCGCCTGTTCGCCATCGCCGAGGCCTACCCGGAACTCAAGGCCGACGCCAATTTCCGCGACCTGCAGGACAAGCTGGCCGGTGTCGAGGACGAAATCCAGATGTCGCGGCGCTACTACAACGGCGCGGTCAGGAACCTCAACACCATGATCGAGAGCTTCCCCAGCAATCTCGTTGCGCGGCAGTTCAGCTTCGAGAAAGCCGAATTCTTCGAGATCGGCGATGCGGCGGCGCGCGAAGTTCCCAAGGTCGATTTCAAGACCCGCTGACATGCGGACACTTCTCGCCCTCGCGGTCGGCCTCTTCCTGGCGATCGCCACGCCGGCTTTGGCCGAGGAGCGCATCACCCAATTCGTGAGCGATGTCACGGTCAATGCCGACGCCACGCTCGACGTGCGCGAGACCATCGGCGTTGTGGCGGAAGGTGTCGACATCCGCCGCGGGATCTGCCGCGATTTTCCGACAAGCTACGCCGACCGTGCCAAACAGCGGGTGACCGGCGACTTCGACGTGATCAGCGTGACCCGTGACGGCAGGCCCGAGCCCTATGCGCTCGAATCGCTCAGCAACGGCATCCGGGTGCGGATCGGCGACAGGGACGTATTCCTGGAACATGGACCACACCAATACGAGATCGTTTACAAGACCAGCCGTCAGATCGGCTTTTTCGAAAACTTCGATGAACTTTACTGGAATGTCACCGGCAATGGCTGGGACCTGCCGATTGATGCAGCACGCGTCACCGTCAGGCTTCCTCCGGGCGCCCGCATTTCCCAGAACGCGGTCTATACCGGAGAACAGGGAAGCACGGGGCAGGATGCGCGGGTGATCGCCGCCGACGGCCATGTCTTCGAGGCCGAGCCCACTGAGCGGCTGGCGCCACGGGAAGGCTTCACGGTGGCGGTCGCCTGGCAGAAAGGCATCGTGGCAGCACCGGCGGCAGGCCAGAAACCCGGCTGGTGGATCTCCGACAATGCCGGCTTCTTTGCGCTCGGACTGGGGCTTGTGGCTTCAGGCCTGTATTTCCTCCTGGCCTGGAACCGGGTGGGGCGCGATCCGGCCAGGGGCACCATCATTCCACTGTTCAGCCCGCCCAAGGGGCTGAGCCCCGCCTGCGTGAGATATCTGAACAGTTATGGCGCCGATGACCGCGGCTTTGCGGCGGCGCTGGTGGGGCTGGCGGTCAAGGGACGCCTCAAGATCGCCGATGATGACGAGGATTTCACCATCACCAAGCTGGCCGGTTCGGAAAGCCGTGACCCGCTCACCGTTTCGGAGAAGGCCCTCTACGATGCGCTGCCAGCGGGCAGCACCGACCTGAAGCAAGCCAACCACGCGGAGATTGCCGCCGCCAGGCGCAGGCTCGCCGGCGCGCTCGCGGATGAGTTCGAGGGCACCGCCTTGCTGCGAAATCTCGGATGGTTCGCCGCCGGGCTGGCGCTGTCGGTCCTGTTCCTTGGCGCGGCGGCGCTGCTGTTTGCCAACGCGCAGGGCGTTGAAAGCCTCATCCCGCTCGCCTTTCTTGCGGTGTGGTGGGGCGTGATCGTGGGTTTCGGCTGGGCAGCGATCAAGGGCTTCATCGCGGCGCGCGGGCTCTGGCGCAGGATTTCCTCGCTGGCCGGACTTGTGTTTCTGATCCCCTTCATCGGCGCCGGAGTGATCTTTCCGACCACCATGTTCGCAAGCATCGGCTTCAGCCCCGCGTTCTATGCGCTGGCGGGCGGTGCGGCGCTGTTCGGCCTGCTCAACGTGATCTTCTATCACCTGCTGCGTGCACCCACCGAAAGCGGCCAACGTCTGCGCGACCAGATCGCAGGCTTCCGCCTCTACATGACGACCGCCGAGGAGGAGCGTCTCAAGGTGCTTCACCCGCCTGAGAAGACGCCGGAGCTTTTCGAGCGCTATCTTCCCTATGCTCTGGCGCTCGATTGCGAGAATGAGTGGAACGCCAAGTTCGCAGCCGTGCTGGCGGCCGCCGCGGCAGCGGGAGCGGCGGCACCCGTGTGGTATTCAGGCAGCCACTGGAACCCCGGCCGCACCGGCGATTTCACCGACAGCCTCGGACGGGGCCTCGCTTCCAGCGCCGCGGCAGCCGCCACGCCGCCGGGACGGTCATCTGGTTCGGGCGGTGGCGGCTTTTCCGGTGGCGGCGGCGGCGGTGGCGGCGGCGGCGGCTGGTAGGATTTCTTGGACGCGCGGATGCGCCTCCTCGCTGGCGCGGGGCGAGGCATACAGGTGTGGGTGCTTGCGTTGCGATGCCAGCGCACGTTGG
>DAISVW010000301.1:0-3678 GCA_036826695.1 Aestuariivirga sp. | reverse complement strand
AGAGTCACGTCTCTATGGCAAGTATCGCTCGAATTCCCTGCAGATACTGTCAATAGAATCAGAAACTTACTCGGCCGGTACTGCCACCACAGCCAGTTCCTCCAGTTATGGCGCGAGATGCCTTGCAGCTCCAGCGATGAGCCCAAGTGCCGGTGGGTCGGAGGAGGGAGATCTCGAGATCAGGCCAGCAGAAGGGGCACTGCTCTTTCCCGGAAGACCGCAGGGGGCAGGTTTTCTTGCGCCGTTCCGGCGTGAGCGGCATCGGCTGTTATTCGTCGATGATGGCAGGGTTACGAACTTGTTCCGGAAGCCTCAGCTGCGCTGCTGCGGCCGGCTTATGAAAACCGCAGCGCCCGGCCTGCTCAAGACACACCAGCCGAATGGGCGAGGTCGATTGAACGGACGGTGCAGCCCGTCCAGCCTCGTGCTACTCTGATCGCGTTTCTTCCCGCCGGATCGTCGCAAAACCCAAACCGGGACGGCCCAATGACCTCAACATCCGCCATCATCGATGATCTCTCGAGACCGTTTCCCGAAACTGCCGTCGGCACCCGCTGGGAGTTGGTGTCTGACGCCGTCATGGGCGGCGTATCGACAGGGCGCATGACCTCGCTCATCGTGTCTCAGCGCCCGGCAATCCGGATGCAGGGCTTCGTCAGTCTCGAGAACAACGGCGGATTTCTCCAGATTGCACTCGACCTGGCTTCCGGTGGACGCACCGTCGATGCCTCGGGATTTCGCGGCATCGCGATCGATGTCCTTGGCGATGGGGAAGCCTATGGTCTTCATTTGCGGACACCGGATCTTGCGCGCCCCTGGCAGTCCTACCGCGCTGGTTTCGTGGCGATCGAGACCTGGATGACATGGCAGGTCCCGTTTGCTGATTTCGCTCCGCTCCGTACGGGCGTGCCGCTCGACACCACACGGCTGCGACGTCTTGGGCTGGTGGCAATCGGTCGAAACTTTGCGCCGGACTTGTGTGTTGCTGGCGTCAGGTTCTATTGAAGTCACGCACTGTGAATTGCTGCGAACATCCGCCTCGAAAGATCTGTGGCTGCAGGTTGTGGGAGCCGCCCTGAATTCAGGCCGGCTGTTCTTGCCACGACTGGATGGTGAAGGGGGATCTCACCTTCAGCAGCGAGTTTGCGATTTGCCTGTCGACCCTTCGTGAACCGACGCCTGCGGTGGTGCGCGACCCCGTGCCTGGTGATGGATGCGAGCGGCGGCGAGAAGATCTGCGACACGCCATTCGAGTTCATTGACCTTGATGCCCGGACTTGAGGTTTCCGCCGCTGGTCTCGGAATATGCGAGATTGTCCTGATAGGTCGGCGAGACAAGACTTCCGGCGGAATGATTGCCAGTGCGGGACTGTGGCTGCTCTCTGATGTTCGCGCCGCCGCGCTGGCCGAGGTGTGCTGGGCAAGGGCGAAGGGAGCGGATCATGTGCTCCCCGTTGCCCCCGGTACTGGAATTGCCTCAGCCCTCGTGATTGGTGGCATTCCTCATGCCGGTGTGTCCGCGGCGAGTGATCGCCGCCCGCACCGTTCCCTCCAGCTTCCTTCTCTTGCTTGCGCTGACATCGTTCAGACGAACGTTGAGACTCCATTTTGCAAAGGAGTTCGATGGCGCGCTTGCATTTCCCGGACTGGGCCGTAGCCGATGTGTGGTCGGGGAGTTCCCACCGGCTCCAGCTGGGTAGATGGCTCGCTTGTCCTCGGCGGGAACAGCGCCTCAACCGGTTCACCCTGCTGGTCGGGCGCAACCTCCTCGCGCCTTCGAACCGCGGCTCATACAATCGATTGAAAATTCACATTAACATGTATAGACAACGTGCGAGACAACGTTTTCACGAAGGATAAGTCATGTCGAATCGAAACTGGTTCCTGGTGGCCCTGATGGTGGGCCTGTCAGTCGTCGCGATGCCCGAGGTGGCCGTGGCGAAGGATACAAAGCAATTGGCAACGGCCGCGAATCCGCTCGACCTCAACACGGCGACGGTGGAAGAACTCCAGGCATTGCCGGGCATCGGGGCGGTCAAGGCCAAGGCGATCGTCGAGGGGCGGCCCTACACGTCTCTCAAGGACTTCGAGTCGCGCAACATCGTGCCGCCGGCAACGGTCGAGAAGTTCAAGAGCCAGGTAACGGTTTCCAGGACAAAGACCAAGCCAGCCACCACCGACACGGCCGCCACGCAGTCAGCTGAGCAGCCCGCGGGCAAGGTCGACCTCAACACGGCGACGGTGGAACAGCTGGAGATGCTGCCCGGGGTCGGGCCGGCGCGGGCCAAAGCCATTGTCGATGGACGGCCATCCCCCTCGCTTGCGCAGTTTGAGTCGAAGGGGCTGCTTCCCGCTGCGGCCTTTGGAAAGCTGAAGTCGGCGGTCGAGGTCGTCCCCGTTGCCGGAAAGGCAGCGTCCACGCAGGGATCAACCGCCAAGGAAGCCGCGCAAAAACGCATCAGGATGTGCGGATCCATGTGGCGTGCGGCCAAGGCCGAGAACACGCTCCCGTCAGGCGCGACCTGGCCGCAATACTGGAGCCAGTGCAACGCCGCGCTGAAAAACCAGGGCTATTGAGCGGACGGAGATCCGCAGCGCATTGCACCAGGCCCCGGTTTGGCAACATGCCGGGGCAGCGTTGCCGGCGCGTGCCGCGTCGCGACCGGCAACAGGGATTTGCCGCCAATCCTTCGGCGCCGCCGCTATCTCCAGATTGTTCTCAGCGCGTTATAGGCAAAGAGCAGCGTGCCGAGCAGAAAACCGATCGATCCTGCGGCCGCGCCCGGCTCGATCCCCGGGTTGCCGCCGGAGAGGAAGCCCAGCGCAACGCACATGAGGGCCGCCCTGAGTGCGGTGATCCAGAACTGCGCCTTCGCCATGGCGGAAACGTTGAGCGCCGGGAAATGGTGGTAAAAGAAGCCCATCAGCGCGAGCGAGACCCAGCCCGCCAGCATGACATGCGCATGAGTCACGTGTTGCCCGTGATCACCGCTGATCGCCATGTGCAGGCCGATCACCATTCCCGCGATTGCAAAGAGAACCGCAGCCGTAATGAAGAGACGTGCTACACCAGTCATGATCTTTCCTCCCCCGCAGCGCCTCCGGCGCAGCCATTGCCCAGACAAGCCCTGCTGACAGTGAAGGTTTGCACTTCTCTGCAAAGGTTTCCACAACAGAGCGAACAGCTTGCCGGAACTACTATAAGTAGCAATCCGATCATCAGGGTTCCTGTTTCATCGTAACTTGCGCAGAACCAGCGGCACGCCTGCCGGGATGAAGACGGCGATGGCTTTTCACTTCCGATCGGGCGTCTCAACGGTGAGATCAAGAGGCGGACCGAGGTGGTCGGCATCTTCGCGAATGACGAAGCCATCATCCGTCTCATCGGCGCCATCCTCGAACCGAATGATGCGTGGACCGCCCTGCCTGCTCGCAACATGTCACCGGAAACCATCGACCAGAGGAGCTCTGGTCCATTCTTCAGCCGGCCAGCCAGGGTCAGCTGATCATCCCGGCCCAGCCGCAAAAGCTGGTTGACCACCGCCGTCAGCTACACTGCGGCGAGGAACACGTCCGTGGCCGTCAGGCCACCACAGGCAGGCATGAGATTGACGCCTGTGCGTCATTGCACGCCGTGTGACGGCAAGTTACGTTCATGAATCAAACGGTTTTTCTGGA
>DAISVW010000300.1:0-3688 GCA_036826695.1 Aestuariivirga sp. | reverse complement strand
GACGATGTCGATGCGCTCACCCTCACGGATGCCAAAATGGGCCATGCCACGGCGACAGGGGTGATTGCCGTGCTGACGGCGATCGGCGTCAACAGCGTTGCCAAGTCGATCTATGCCTGGGCCGCAGGCGGCGCGGCCATCGGCCTCATCCTGCTCGGTATCAACCTGGCGGCGATCGCGGTAGCAGTGGCGGCCCATGTTCTGCTACCCTCGATGCCTTTCTAGGACCCGCCGATGACCGATCTGAGCCGCCGCCGCCTGCCGCCCATGGACGCCGTCGAATTCGCTGTTGCCGGCACGTTCCGGAATTTCTTCTTCGCCATCGGCCTGGCGCTGGCCTGGCTCATCCTGCTGTCGCCCCTGTTGGCGCTGTGCTGGTATCTGCTGCCGCGGCAGTATCCGCCGGATCTGGCAGCACTCGGGCCTTCGGCAAAGGCGGCGCTGGCGGCTCTGGCGGTGGGCGCGTTGCTGGCCGGGCTGTCGGTTGCCGTCAACTGGCAGCGGAAACTCCTGCTGGGCGAGCGGCCACGTGGCTGGCGCTGGCTGAGGCTCGATGGCCTCGTGTGGCGCCATGCGGCGGGGCTCGTCCTGATGCTGATCGTGCTCGGGCTCTACGCAGCCGCGGCCTTCGGCGTGATGCGCTACGGCGCTCCGGCGCTGCCGCCGCAGATGGCGCCCTTCGCCAGGCCTCTGACCATCGCGGCGCAGGTGCTGCTGGGGCTTTCAGCGCTGTTCAGCTTCTACCGGCTGGCATCATGGATGGCGGGCATCGCCGCCGGCGACCGCGACTACACGCTGAGGGCGGCCTGGGCGAAAACCCGCGGCTACCGTTTGCGGTTTCTGGGATTCACGGTCTGGCTGCTGTTCACCCTGGCTATCGCCGCCTGGCTGGGGGCGGGAGCCTTCTATGGCCAGCAATTGCTGCCGGAGCCATGGATGAAGGCGGCGGCATTTGGGGTCATCGGTGTCCTCGCCTGGCTGGCGCTGCTATTGCTGGCCAGCGTGGCGGCGGCGCTTTACCGGGGCTTCACGGCCGAGGGCGGGGACGCGGGGACGCAAGTGAATTGACACTGATCCATCAGGTCTGGGCTCGCGTCACCCCAGCGCAAGCTGGGGTCCAGCTTTGACACAAGGGAGCGGGATGCCAGCTTTCGCTGGCATGACGGTCTTGAAAAATCGACTGAGCTCCGGTCAAGCCATATCGCAATCTAAATTCGCTCGGCCACCAGGTCATACTCCTCGGCCTCGACAATCCGTACACGGATCATATCGCCCGGCTTCAGCCCCGTCTCGGCGGGGAGGAACACATTGCCGTCGATTTCCGGCGCGTCCCAGGGCGCGCGCGCGACGGCCTCGCCATCTTCATCGCTGATCTCGTCGACCAGAACGTCAATCTCGCGCCCGATCTTCGACGCGAGGATTTCGGCTGAAATCTCCTGCTGGGTCTCCATGAAACGCTCCCAGCGCTCCTGCTTCACCTCATCGGGAACCTGCGGCAGGCCCAGATCATTGGCCGCAGCGCCGGCCACCGGCTCGTACTTGAAGCAGCCGGCGCGGGCGATCCTCGCTTCCCGCAGCCACGACAGGAGATAGGCGAAGTCGGCTTCCGTCTCGCCCGGAAAGCCGACGATGAAGGTGGAGCGGATGGCGAGATCGGGGCAGATGGCGCGCCAGCCGGCCAGACGCTCCAGCAGTTTCTCCTGGTTGGCGGGCCGTTTCATGGCCTTCAGCACATTGGGTGCTGCGTGCTGGAAGGGGATGTCGAGGTAGGGGAGGATCTTTCCTTCCGCCATCAGCGGGATCACCTCGTCGACATGCGGATAGGGATAGACATAGTGAAGCCGCACCCAGGCGCCGAGTTGGCCCAGTTCCTTCGCCAGATCGAAGAAGCGGGCCCGCACCTCGCGGCCATGGAATTTGGAAGTCGCATACCTGATATCGAGGCCATAGGCGGAGGTATCCTGGCTGATCACCAGCAACTCCCTGACGCCCGCCTTCACCAGGCGCTCGGCCTCGTAAAGCACGGAGGCCACGGGCCGCGAGGCGAGATCGCCGCGCAGCGACGGGATGATGCAGAAGGAGCAGCGGTTGTTGCAGCCCTCGGAAATCTTGAGATAGGCATAGTGGCGCGGCGTCAGATGCAGGCCCTGCGGCGGCACCAGATCGAATTTCGGGTCATGGGCCGGGGGAACGGCACTGTGCACCGCCTCCACCACCTGCTCATACTGATGCGGGCCGGTGACCGCGAGGACGCCGGGATGGGCCTTGCGGATCGTGTCGGCCTCGACGCCCATGCAGCCGGTGACGATCACCCGCCCGTTCTCGGCCATCGCCTCGCCGATGGCGGCCAGTGATTCGGCCTTGGCGCTGTCGAGAAAGCCGCAGGTGTTGACGATCACCACATCCGCTTCGTCATAGCCGGGCGACATGACATAGCCCCCGGCGCGCAGCTGGGTGATGATGCGCTCGGAATCGACCAGCGCCTTCGGGCAGCCGAGCGAAACGAGGCCGATCCTGGGAGCAGGCTTGTTCATCCGCCGGTCCTTAGCCGAGCGCGGCGGAAACTGCAATTCATGCGCGAGGCCAAGGACTTCACGAAAGCTCCCAGTTAAGGCATAGTTGCAGGAGATTCTGATCAGGGGAACCTCATGGCTTCACGGCGCGACATACTGGCTGGTCTTGCGGCAATGCTGTTGCCGGCCGCCGCGCAGGCAGCAACCCCACCGAAGACGGCGGCAACACCCGCCAAGCCGGCCGCCGCGCAGCCAGCAACCCCGCCGAAGAAGGCTGCAAAACCAGCCAAGCCGGCCGCCACGAAGGCAGCAGCCCCGCCGAAGAAGGCTGCAAAACCCGCCAAGCCTGCCGCCAAGAAGAAGCCGCCGCCCAAGCCGGAACCGCGGCTGATGATCTCGATCAACAAGGTGAGCCAGAAGATGACCGTGACGCTCGATGGCGATACGGTCTACCGTTGGCCGGTTTCCACCGGCGCTTCCGGCTATGAAACGCCGAGCGGCACCTTCCGGCCCTTCCGCCTGGAAAAAGAGCATTTTTCCAAGGAATGGGATGATGCGCCGATGCCCTATTCGATCTTTTTCACAATGGACGGCCATGCCGTTCATGGCAGCTATCATGTGAAGAGCCTGGGCCGCCGCGCGTCACATGGCTGCGTCAGGCTTCACCCGGACAATGCCGCCAAGCTCTTTGCGCTCGTGCAGAAGACGGGGATGAGCAACACCCGCGTGGTGGGCAAGGGCGGGGTATTCGCCGCTGGCGACAAGCCTCCGCGCAAGAAGCGCAAGGGCGATTTCTTCGGCCTCTTCAACTGACAGCCCGGGCGGTTCACGCCGTTTCTTGACAAACCGGCCCCTCCGTGCGCTGTAGCGCCGGGTTTCGCTTTTTCGTGAGGATTGAATGCACGCCTACCGCAGCCACACCTGTGGCCAGCTTCGCGCCGATGACGCCGGCAAGGACATCCGGCTCTCCGGCTGGGTTCACCGCGTCCGAGACCATGGCGGCGTGCTGTTCATCGACCTGCGCGACCATTACGGCATCACCCAGGTGGTGGCGGACCCGGATTCGCCCGCCTTCAAGACCGCCGAGAAACTGCGCTCGGAATGGGAGGTGCGGGTTGACGGCCGGGTGCGGCTGCGGCCCGCCGGCACCGAGAACCCGGCACTGCCGACCGGGC
>DAISVW010000299.1:0-3724 GCA_036826695.1 Aestuariivirga sp. | reverse complement strand
ATCAAGGCGCTGGCGCTGGCGCCGCCCGCTGCCGTTCTGCCCTGCGATCCGCGGCTGGCCGTAAATGCCTTCGGGCTCAGATTTCCCAACCCGCTTGGCCTGGCGGCAGGCTTTGACAAGAATGCCGGGGTTCCGGATGCCATGCTGGGCCTCGGCGTCGGCTTCACCGAGATCGGCACGGTGACGCCGCGGCCACAGGCTGGAAACGCCCGCCCGCGGCTGTTCCGTCTCCCGGAAGACCAGGCGGTCATCAACCGCATGGGCTTCAACAATGCCGGCCATGCGGCGGCGCTGAAACGTTTGCAGGCGAGGGCGGCGCGTGGCGGTATCGTTGGGGTCAATCTCGGCGCCAACAAGGATTCAACGGACCGGGTTGGCGATTATGTGGCGGGGATCGAGGCTTTCGCGCGTGTCGCGTCCTATTTCACGGTCAATATCTCCTCGCCCAACACGCCGGGCCTCCGGGCGCTGCAGTCGCGCGCCGAGCTTGAGCAGTTGCTGGCCCGGCTCAACGCCGCGCGGCAGGCGGCGGCGATGAAACCGCCGATGCTGCTCAAGATCGCGCCTGATCTTTCGGAAGAAGAAATCGAGGACATCGCAGTCTGCTGTGAGGGTGGTGCTGTCGACGGCATCATCGTCTCCAACACCACGCTGTCGCGGCCGGGGCTCCGTTCACCGCTGGCCGGGGAGCAGGGTGGCCTCTCTGGGGAGCCGCTCCTTGAGCTTTCAACCCGCCAGCTGGCGCGGCTGTACCTTCTCACCGGCGGGCGCATTCCGCTGGTCGGGGCAGGAGGCGTTCATGACGCCGCCTCCGCCTTGCTGAAAATCAGGGCCGGCGCCTCTCTCGTGCAACTCTATTCGGCGCTGGTCTACCAGGGACCTGGACTGGTGGCCGAAATTCTCTCGGGGATGGTGGAGGAACTGGCCCGTTCCGGCGCAACGCTGGAAAGCCTGCGCGGCCGCGATGCGGCGGCACTCGCTCACCAGAGCGGCAGCGGCAGATAGGCGCGAGTGATGCGGGCAGTGGCGCCAGTCGCCTGCGCCTGGTCGAGGCCATAATCCAGGGCCTCGCGAAGGCCCTTGAGGTTGCGGCGGACGAGAAAGACGAGATCGCGGCTGAAGTAGTCAAAATCCGAGAACGCGCCATCGAGACGCCGGCAGCAGCCCGCCGCCTCCTCGCCGGAAACCCAGTAGATCCCTTGCTGGTCGTCGCCGAACAGCGCAGCGATGTCGCCCTTCTTCAGCGCCTCACCCGCCGCTGCGGGACTGTCGAAGGCAACGATATAAGCCGCGCCGTAATAGGCCTCGAGCCAGCGGGCATGTAGCGTATCCTTCGCGACGCCGATACGGGCGCGGGAAAGCGCTGATGGCGTCGCGCCCTTGAGCTCGTTGCCGCTTGCCGCCGCGAACCGCCCCATGATCCTGAAATAGGGCCGCGTCACCGCAAGCTGCTGCAAAGCGGCGGCATCGGGTTGCGGGCCGGTGATCGCCACATCGGCCTCGCCTTTCAGCAGCGCCGGAAGGATGTCATCGAACGCCCGCGCCTCCACGGGGCAAGCGAGTTGCGCACGTTCGCAGGCTGCAATCGCCAGTTCCACGGCGAGGCCTGAGGGCGCACCGGGTCGGTAGATAAATCGGAACGGCTGGAATGCCTCGTCGTCGAGCAATCTCACTTTCATGTTTCGCGGAGTTTCGGGCCGTTCTGCCTCCGTCACCATGCGGAACAAGGGAGGATCAGGCATGGCAGCACCCTTTTCATCCGCTGTTGCAACTTCAGATAGGTGCAGCACGGCCAGTAACAGCCCCAGCACAGTAGAAAAGTTTACGTTACGTCGCATTCTTGCCTTCGCCGCAGGTAGCAGGAACCTCTTTGTCGCGTGATCATCACCAGGGCTATGGCGAGGCACCCGCGATACCCCTCATCATAGACGGCATAGGCGGCAAAGTCTTGCCGAGACTGGACCGGCCGGCACTTTGCGAGTTGCTTCGCCGCTTGCCGCCCGATGAGCTGGAAAGTGCCCTGCGCAGCAAGGTTCTGTGTGCGGTGAAACTGCCGGGCGCCGAGCTCTACGTGGCGTGCGGCGCGCGAGCGGTGAGTCATGCCCGGGCGCATGGCCGCCGTCTCATAGCCTATGCCGAGGATCGGGATTTTCTGGCGGCAGTGAGAAGGATACACGGGCCGTTCCTGATCGACCGTGCCACGTTTGGGCTCATGCGCCGAATGCGGGCTCATTCCGCCAGTCATCCCTTGACGGTCGCGCAGACGATGGTCTTGGTCTTGCTTGGCGGGCTCGCATGGTTTCTCGCTTCTCAGCTGCCGGCCGAACTGACGCTCGCCACACTGTCCGCCATCGGCGGCCTGTTCTTTCTATCGGTGGCGGCGCTGCGCATGCTCTGCTTCTTGCCTTTCGCCCCGCGCTCCGCCGGCCTTGAAAGGCTCCAACTCCCGGCCACCAGCCTGCCGGTCTATTCGGTATTGGTGCCGCTGTTCCGTGAAACCCGGGTTCTGCCCCAGCTGATCAGCGCGCTCGCTTCGCTTCGCTATCCGGCTGGCCGGCTGGACATCAAGCTCATTCTCGAGGAAAGCGATTGGCAGATGCGCCGGGAGGTGTCCCGGATGGCGCTTGATGACCGTTTTGAGGTGATCGTCGTTCCGGCGGGCTCTCCGCAGACCAAGCCGCGAGCGCTCAACTATGCGCTGCCATTCTGCCGCGGCTATCTTCTGACGATCTACGACGCCGAGGATATCCCTGAAGCTGATCAGCTGCTGAAGGCGGCGCTCAAGTTCGCGCGTTTGCCGCGTGACGTCGCCTGCCTGCAGGCCCAGCTCACCTTCTACAATCCGGACGAAAACTGGCTGGCCCGGCAGTTCGCGGCCGAATATGCGGTGTTGTTTGGCATGCTTCTGCCGGCTCTGGAGAACCATCGCCTGCCGATGCCTCTTGGCGGCACCTCCAATCATTTCCGCATCGGGATCTTGCGCGCGGTCGGCGGGTGGGATCCGTTCAACGTCACCGAGGACGCCGACCTGGGCTTGAGGCTCGCGCGCTTCGGCTACAAGACCGCGATGCTGGACAGTCTCACATTCGAGGAAGCAAATACCCGACCCGGCAACTGGCTGGCCCAGCGTTCACGCTGGCTGAAAGGTTTTCTGCTGACCTGGCTTGTGAACATGCGCGCACCGCTCAGCTCTGTGCGGCAACTGGGACCAGGCGGCTTCTGGATCATGCAGTCTCTTACGCTGGGCGTCTTCGCATCGGCGCTGCTCTATCCGGCTGGCATTCTGCTCATCCTGACGTTCTGTGCATCCGGCGGACTGCTGCGACAGGACATCAGCCTGGCTTTGAGCTGCCTGCTCGGTGTGAATGTGGTCGCGTTCGTCGTTGGTCACGCAAGCGCTGTCGCTCTGATGTCGCGTGGCGCGCGCCGCCACGGCATTGCCTGTTCTTGGATCACGCTTGCCACCGTTCCGCTCTATTGGTGCTTGATGAGTGTCGCGGCATGGCTGGCGCTGTGGCAACTCTTCACCAGGCCATTCCACTGGAACAAGACCGAGCACGGGCTTTCGAAAATTGGGGGCCGGGTCAGGCCGCCGCCTTACGGTAGTCCTCCAGAGCGGCGTCGAGGTCTGCTGCGAAGCTGACGGCTGGCGGCTACACCCCGTGCTTGGCGCGCGCGCGGGTGCTCTCGGCGACGGGGGCCGTGGCGGCCGTCCGCATCGGGC
>DAISVW010000298.1:0-3733 GCA_036826695.1 Aestuariivirga sp. | reverse complement strand
CAGGATCATGTAGTTGAATTCGAGGAAGGTGCGCGGCTGCTCGCGGTCGAGCCGCAGCTTGACGGAATCGAAGCTCAGCATGCGGTTGATGGTGAAGTGCACGCCATAGTCGCGCAGGAAGTCGATGTAGTTGAGGTGGTCGAGCCAGTCGGCGTTGTTGACCATCACCGCGTCCGTCGGGCCATCGCCAAACCGCAGGAATTAGGTGAACACCTGGCGGATGCCGGCCAGGTTGGTGGCGATCTGCTCCACCGTCAGGAGCTTGCGCGACTCGTCCTTGAAGGATGGGTCACCGATCTTGGTGGTGCCGCCACCCATCAGCGCAATCGGCTTGTGGCCGGTCTTCTGCATCCAGCGCAGCATCATGATCTGGACGAGCGAACCGGCATGGAGCGAGGTGGCGGTGGCGTCGAAGCCGATATAGCCGGTGATGGTGCCGGCCCTGGCGGCGGCATCGAGCCCTTCGGGGTCCGAGATCTGGTGGATGAAACCCCGGGTTGACAGTATGTTCAGGAAATCGGACGTGAACTGGCTCATGGCTCTGCGGCTTTCGCAAATGGCTGCGGGCTCTTAGCATGGAGGCCCGCCCTGTCAAAACCGCTCACCGCGCTGGGACTGATGTCAGGAACTTCGCTCGATGGCATCGATGTGGCGATGATCGTCAGCGATGGCGAGACGGTGGCGCGGCGCGGGGCATCGGCCACCTATTCCTACACGCCGGAGCAGCAGGCGCTGCTCAGGCAGGCGCTTCACGATGCGCGCGGGCTCGAGGGCCGCGACGAGAGACCGGGCGTGCTGGCCGGGGCCGAGGCGGCACTCACCGAGTGGCACGCGGCGGCGGTCGAGAAATTTGCCGAAGACAATGCGCTGAGCCTGAGTGATGTCGACGTGATCGGCTTTCATGGACAGACGGTCCTGCACCGGCCGATGGAACGGCTGACCGTGCAGCTCGGGCTGGGCTAAGGCCTGGCGCGGCGGCTCGGACGGCCGGTCATCGTCGATCTCCGCGCCGCCGATGTGGCGGCGGGCGGCCAGGGCGCGCCGCTGGTTCCGGTCTATCACCGGGCGCTGGCAGCCGGACTCGGGGAGCGGCCAGCCGCGTTTCTCAACATCGGCGGCGTTGCCAACATGACCTGGATCGGCGCCGACGGCGAACTGGTGGCCTTCGATACCGGGCCTGGCAATGCGCTGATCAATGACTGGTGCCGGCGTTTCACGGGCGAAGCCTTTGACCGCGATGGCCGTCTGGCCGCCGGCGGTACGGCCGATGAGAGGCTGCTGGCGCGGCTGCTCACCCACCCCTACTTCACGCTGCCGCCGCCCAAATCGCTGGACCGCAATTCATTCGATGCTTCATCACTGGAAGGGCTGTCGCCCGCCGATGGTGCGGCAACACTGACCCGCTTCACCGCGGCGGCGGTGGCGGCCAGCGCCCGGCTGCTGCCTGCGCTGCCGAAGCTCTACATCGTGTGTGGCGGCGGCAGGCTCAACCCCACGCTGATGCGTGACCTGAAGACGCTGCTGCAAGCTGCCGTTCTTCCAGCGGAAGACCTGGGCTTCAACGGCGATTCGATGGAGGCCGAGGCCTGGGCCTATCTGGCGGTGCGGAGCCTCAGGGGCCTGCCGATCAGCTTTCCCGGAACCACCGGCGTTCCGGCTCCCTTGTCAGGCGGCAGGCTGGCGGAACCGGTTTAGCACCCGGCCATCGATGATCAGAAGTCCGAGCGCGATGATGGCCGCCCCGGCGATTTCGCGCGGTTCCCGGCTTTCGCCCAGCAGCATGACGCCGAACGCGATCGCCGAAACCGGGATCATCATGGTGACCAGCACGACATTTCCGGCTCCGGCACTGGCCACGATGCGGAAGAAGATGATGTAGGCGAGGGCCGTCGATACCAGCGCCAGCCCCAGAAGCGCCGCCCATCGCGCCGATGACGCGGCCAGCAATTGCTCCGGATGGCTGAAGCCTGCCGAGAGGACGATCATGATCACCGCCGAACAGAGAAGCTGGCCGGTCGCCAGGCTGAGTGGCGGAATGGCGGTGAGCTTCATCCTCGCCCAAAGCGCGGCCAGCCCATAGCTGGCCGCGGCGCCGAGGCACAGCAGGATGCCGATGCTCTGAGAGCCTTCGCCCAGCAACGTGCCGCCCTTCAGCGCCGCGCCACAGGCGATGCCCAAGAAAATGCCTGCGAGCTTGCGCGGGTCGCGGCGCTCCCGCCCGGCGGCGGCGATGAAGCTCAGGCTGAACAGAGGCGCGGTGGCGTTGATCACCGAGGCAAGCCCGCTGGCGATCATCGTCTGGCCGGTGACGATCAGCGAGAAGGGGATGATGTTGTTGACGACCGACATTCCGGCGATGGCGGCCCAGGTGGCGCGGCCGCCGGGCAGTGGGCCCACCAGCAGAAGATGCAGCGGCAGCAGAACGGCGGCGGCAATCACCACCCGGGCCATGACGATGACAAGCGGTGGCAGGTCCTTCACCGCGATGCCGACGAACAGATAGGATCCGCCCCAGATAAGTGACAGCAGTACCAGCAGGCCCCAATCATGCAGGCGGATGTGAGATGGCGCTGGCGGCATGGACGGCTCCCGGTTCCCGGCTGTGTATCGGCGCATCCGCCTCACGGCCACCCGAAAGCTGATTGCGCAAGCCATACGTCAGAGTAGCGATGGCCGCTGTCTCCCGGTGCAACGGAGCTCGTACCCGCGGCCACGCCGCGCGCTCTACAGTTGCCCTTCCGCCGCCAGCCGCTTGTCGAGATAGGTGGCGCAGGCTTTCGAGAGTTCCTCGATCTTGTCCTCGAAGAAGTGGTTGGCGCCGCCGATCACCTTGTGCTCGACCGCGATGCCTTTCTGGGTCTTGAGCTTGGAGACCAGGCTGTGGACGGCCTCGGGCGGCGTCACCGTGTCCTTCTCGCCGTTCACGAACAGGCCCGAGGCGGGGCAGGGGGCGAGGAAGGAAAAATCATAATGCTTGGCGAGCGGCGCCACCGAGATGAAGCCGGAAATCTCCGGCCGCCGCATGAGGAGCTGCATGGAAATCCAGGCCCCGAAAGAAACTCCGCCGATCCAGCAGATCTTGGCTTCGCGGTTGAAGGATTGCAGCCAGTCCAGCGCCGAGGCGGCATCGGAAAGCTCGCCCGCGCCGTTCTCGAACAGGCCCTGGCTGCGGCCCACACCGCGGAAATTGAAGCGCAGGACGGAAAACCCCCGGGTCTGGAACATCTGGTAGAGGGCATGAACGATGGGATTGTTCATGGTTCCGCCGAAGCTCGGATGCGGGTGCAACAGGATGGCGATCGGCGACCCGGCCGCCTTGGAGTGGTGGTAACGGGCCTCGATGCGGCCCGCCGGGCCGCCGAAAATCACTTCCGGCATAAAGCTTTAATCCTCATCGTAACAACCGCGATGGAGCTAAACGGCAAAACATGGGCCGAATAATTGACTCCGGTACTCGGGTTTTCTATATCCCTGTTTAGAATTGTTCGAAACTGGCAGGGTCTGCCTGCCGCTGGGCCTCGCCTTTAGCACGGGTGTGGGGTTGAAAATCAAGGATTTCCTGTGCCGGAGCCGGACGAATCGCCATGAAGATGAGCACCAAGGGCCGTTATGCGGTGATGGAGATGATCGACATCGCCAGCATGCCGGGCGATGCGCCGGTGGCGCTTGCCGGGATCGCCGAGCGCCAGGACATCAGCCAGGAATATCTCGAACAATTGTTCGGCCGGCTGCG
>DAISVW010000297.1:0-3736 GCA_036826695.1 Aestuariivirga sp. | reverse complement strand
ATTGGCCAGAAGATGTCGAAGTCGTATGGCAACGTCATCGATCCGCTCGATCTGAGCGACGCCTATGGGGCTGATTCGCTGCGCTTCACGCTCGCCGCCATGGCCGCCCAGGGCCGCGACATCAAGCTGTCGAAGCAGCGCGTCGAGGGTTACCGGAACTTCGGCACCAAGCTGTGGAACGCCGCGCGCTTCGCCGAGATGAACGGTGTCGCGCATGACCCGGCCTATGACCCGCTGGCCGCGCGGGTGACGGTGAACCGCTGGATCGCCGGCGAGACGGCGCGCACCGAGGCGCGCGTTCGCCAGGCGCTCGAGGACTACAAGTTCAACGAGGCGGCGGCAGCGCTCTATCACTTCGTCTGGAACGTGTTCTGCGACTGGTATCTCGAACTCGTGAAGCCGGTGCTGGGCGGCGCGGATGAAGCCGCCAAGGCCGAGACGCGGGCCACCACCGCCTGGGTGATCGACCAGATCCTGCTGCTCCTTCACCCCTTCATGCCCTTCGTCACCGAGGAGCTCTGGCAGCAGACGGCAAAACGCAAGGACTGGCTGATCGTCTCGCCGTGGCCTTCCTACAAGGGGCTGGGCGACGCGGCAGCCGATGCCGAAATGGAATGGGTCATCAACTTCGTCTCCGAGGTGCGCTCGGTGAGGGCCGAGATGAATGTGCCCGCAGGCGCCAGGATCGGCTGCGCGCTGGTGGGCGCCAACAGCGAGTCGCGCCGCCGCGCCGCCGACTGGGAGGCCGAGATCATGCGGCTCGCCCGGCTCTCGGCGATCGGCTTCGAGGACCAGACGCCGAAGGCCTCGGCCCAGATCGTGCTGGGCGAGGCGACGGTGGCGCTGCCGCTCGAGGGCGTCATCGATTTCGCCGCCGAGCGGGCGCGGCTGGAGAAGGAGCTCGACAGGATCGGCAAGGACATGGCGGGCATCGACGGACGGCTGAACAATCCGGGCTTCGTCGCCAAGGCACCGCCGGAAGTTCTGGAGGAATCGCGCGAGCGCAAGGCCGAACTCGACGTGCGGCGGGCCAAGGTCATGGAAGCGCTGTCACGTCTGGGGTGACGCGCGGCGAAAATCATGTTTCAGTCTTAGCGTATCCTGTTTCTTCATCATCGCGGAGGTTTCATCATGCGCCGTTCATTACGTTTCGCCGCCGCGCTGCTGGCGCTGGGCCTTGCCGTCGGGCCGGCCAGAGCCGATTTCATCAAGAACTACGCGCAATGGCAGGTTCTGGGGCCGGACGGGCAGGCCGCCTATGCCATGGGCATGTTCGATGTGATGACGGTGTTCATCGACAACGACAAGTTCATCGCCGCCCGCGCCATGGGCCTCAGGGCCTGCGGCGTGGCCCTGCAACTCAAGGGCAACATGCTGGTGCAGGCGATCAACCGCTTCTATGCCGACCATCCGAACTCCCGCAACGTGACGCCCTTCATCGCCTTCAACAGCTATCTGGAGCGCGGCGCCTGCAGCCCCTTCATCAACGAGGCGCGCAAGGAAATGGGCCTGCCGCTGATGAAGGCCGCGCCGCAGCCGGAAGCCCAGCAGGAATAGCTGCTCAGCCGCCGCCGAATACCGGCTTGAATTGCCGGGCCAGCGCCGCGTCCACCTCCCTCATGCCCGCCGGAACGCCGAGATCGGCAAGGCTCGTCACCCCGTGCTCGCGGATGCCGCAGGGCACGATGCCGCTGAAATGCGAAAGCTCCGGCGCCACGTTGATCGAGATGCCGTGGAAGCTCACCCAGCGGCGCACCCTGATGCCGATGGCGGCGATCTTGTCCTCGCGGCTGCCGCGCCGCACCCAGACGCCGACCCGGTCCTCCCGGCGCTCGCCTTCGATGCCGAGGTCGGCCAGGGTGGCGATCACCCAGCGTTCGAGGCCTGCCACATAGGCCCGCACATCGCCGCCGCGCTGCCTCAGATCGAGCATCACATAGGCGACGCGCTGGCCCGGACCGTGATAGGTGTATTGCCCGCCGCGCCCGGTCCTGAAGACGGGGAAGCGGGCGGGCTCAACCAGGTCTTCAGGCCGCGCCGAGGTGCCGGCGGTATAGAGCGGCGGGTGTTCGAGCAGCCAGACGCGCTCGGGCTCCTGCCCCTGGGCGATGGCGTCCGCATGGGCGTCCATCTTCGCCATGGCTTCCGCATAGGGGGTGAGGCCGGGAGCCGTCTCCCAGATCACCGGACGTTCAGCCGCGAGGCTGAGGCTGATGTCGTCGCGAAGCGCCATGGACCAGGCTTTTCCCAGTTCCGGCCCGGCCATGCAACAGCGGCCTCGAAACTGGACAGGCAAGCCTCGCGGCCTTAAAGGACGCTCCCGTATTTCACGTATCGACTGGGCGCATCATGACAGGTCTTGCACAAATCCGATCGACCTTCCTCGATTTCTTCAAGCGCCAGGGGCATGAGATCGTGGCCTCCTCGCCGCTGGTGCCGCGCAACGACCCGACGCTGATGTTCGCCAATTCCGGCATGGTGCAGTTCAAGAACGTGTTCACCGGCATGGAAAAGCGGCCCTATACCCGCGCCACCACCGCCCAGAAATGCGTGCGCGCCGGCGGCAAGCACAATGACCTCGACAATGTGGGCTATACCGCCCGCCACCACACGTTTTTCGAGATGCTGGGGAATTTCTCCTTCGGCGATTACTTCAAGGCCGAGGCCATCGAATGGGCCTGGACGCTGGTGACCCGCGAATTCGGGCTGCCGAAGGACAAGCTGACCGTCACGGTGTTCTCGGAGGATGACGAGGCGCATGCGCTGTGGCGCAAGATCGCCGGGCTTCCCGACAGCCGGATCATCCGCATCCCGACGTCGGACAATTTCTGGTCGATGGGCGATACCGGCCCCTGCGGGCCGTGCTCGGAAATCTTCTATGACCATGGCGACAAGATCTGGGGCGGGCCGCCCGGCTCGGCCGAAGCCGACGGCGACCGGTTCATCGAAATCTGGAACCTGGTGTTCATGCAGTTCGAGCAGGTCTCCAAGGCCGAGCGCATCACGCTTCCCAAACCGTCGATCGACACCGGCATGGGGCTCGAGCGCATCGCCGCGGTGCTGCAGGGCACGCATGACAATTACGAAACCGACCTGTTCCGGGCACTGATCGCGGCCATCGTCGAGAAGACCGGGGTTGCGGCGGACGGCGAGGCCAAGGCCTCCAACCGGGTGATCGCCGATCATCTGCGCGCCTCCTCCTTCCTGATCGCCGACGGCGTGCTGCCGTCCAACGAGGGCCGCGGCTATGTGCTCCGCCGCATCATGCGCCGCGCCATGCGCCATGCCGAGCTCCTGGGCGCGCGCGAGCCGCTGATGTACCGGCTGGTGCCCACGCTGGTGCGCGAGATGGGAACGGCCTACAACGAGCTCGTCCGCGCCGAGCCGCTGATCAGCGAGACGCTTTATCTTGAGGAAAACCGCTTCAAGAAGACGCTGGAGCGCGGCCTGCGGCTGCTCGACGAGGGCTCCGCCAGCCTGAAGAAGGGCGACACCTTCTCGGGCGAAACGGCCTTCAAGCTCTATGACACCTATGGTTTTCCGCTCGACCTGACCCAGGATGCGCTGAAGCCGCGCGGCAGCGCCGGCGACACGGCGTCTTTCGAGGCGGCGATGGAAGCCCAGCGCGAAGAGGCCCGCAAGGCCTGGAAAGGAACCGGTGAGGCCAGGACCGAAACCATCTGGTTCGAGCTGCGCGAGAAATGGGGCGGCACCGCGTTCCTGGGTTACGACACCG
>DAISVW010000296.1:0-3743 GCA_036826695.1 Aestuariivirga sp. | reverse complement strand
CCAGCCTTCGCTGGCATGACGGATGGGAAAAGCAAGACGCTTCGAACGACACAAGATCATTGTAAACGTTGGGTGGCGGTCAGTCGAGCTTGATCGTTTCCGAGATCTCGATGCCGAAGCCGGCGAGCCCGACATAGTTGCGGTTGGAATTGGACACGAGCCGGATCTTGCTGACGTTGAGATCGCGCAGGATCTGCGCGCCGAGGCCCACGTCGCGCCAGATCTTCTGGCGTTGCGCGGCACTTCCGGCCTTGTCCGCCGCGAGCTGGCCCGCCGGAACGCCCGCCGCGCCTTCCTGCAGATAGACGAGAATGCCCGCCCCCTCGCGTTTGAACACGTCGAACACCTTGGCGAGCGTGGTGCGCGGCCCGAACACGTCTTCCAGCACATTTTCGCGGTGCAGCCGCACCGGAACCGCGCGGCCCGAGGATACATCGCCGAATACCAGGGCCAGCTGCTCCACCGCGTCAAACGGCGTCACATAGGAATAGCCCTTGGCGGCGCCGATGGCGGTTTCGACGTCGAAGCGTGCTGTCTGCTCGACCAGCCGCTCGCGGCGCTGGCGGTAGGCAATGAGGTCGGCGACCGAGATGATCCTGAAGCCATGCTCGCGCGCGAAGGCCAGCACCTGCGGCCCCCGCTTAACCGAGCCGTCGTCGTTGACCAGTTCGCAGATGACGCCGGCCGGCGGCAGGCCCGCGAGCTTGACGAGATCGACAGCGGCCTCGGTGTGGCCCGAGCGCATCAGCACGCCGCCCGACTTGGCAACCAGCGGGAAGATGTGGCCGGGCCGCACGAAATCATCGGCCGCCACATTGCGGTTGGCCAGCGCATGGCAGGTGGCGGCGCGCTCACGGGCGGAGATGCCGGTGGTGAGGCCTTCCTTGTAGTCGATCGACACGGTGAAGGCGGTGCCCATCGGCGCGTCATTGAGCGCCACCATCGGATCGAGCTTCAGGCGCCTGGCGTCCTCGGCGGTGATCGGCGTGCAGACGATGCCGGAGGTGTGGCGCACCATGAAGGCCATCTGCTCCGGCGTGATCTTGGCGGCGGCGGCGATCAGGTCGCCCTCGTTCTCGCGGTCGTCGTCATCGACCACCACCACCATCTCGCCATCGGCAATGGCCCTGATCGCATCATCGACGGTATCAAGGCTTGCTTCGTTTCTCATCGTCGGGTCTCCAAAATCCGAGGGCGCCACCTTGTGGCCGGTGGCGGCGGCGAGCCGGTTGGCGAGCTCAAGCGAGGGCCGCGCGCCGCCCACCAGCTGCGAGACCCGCCCCTGGGTGATGCCCAGGCGGCGGGCCAGCTCGGACTGCGAGACCCCGCTATTAGAAAGCCAGTCGGAAAGCTTCATCGGGGGCCTATTAGCACTGCTAATAAGGCCTGTAAACTATGCGCCCCAGGTCCGGTCCAGAACCTTCAACCAATTGGAACAACAGAGCTTTTCGATCAGCTCCGGGCCATAGCCATGGCTCTCCATGGCGGCCGTGAGGCGCGGCAGGCCGGTGACATCGCCGACTTGCGAGGGGATGCGGGCGCCGTCGAAATCGGAACCCAGCCCGACATGGTCCTCGCCCGCGAGCCCGATCATGTGGTCGAGGTGCCGCAGCATGGTTTCAAGCCCGTTCTCGCTCTGCCAGCGGCCATCGGCGCGCAGGAAACCGTTGGCGAAGTTGAGCCCGATCATGCCGCCCGACTGGCCGATGATGCGGATCTGTTCGTCCAGCAGGTTGCGCGAGGTGCGGCTCAGCGCATGGGCGTTGGAATGGGTGGCGACCAGCGGCGCGGTGCTGTGGCGGGCCACGTCCCAGAAGCCCTTCTCGTTCAGATGCGAGACATCGATCAGAATCCTGAGTTCGTTGCAGCGCCGCACCAGCGCCTTGCCGGCCTCGGTGAGGCCAGGTCCGGTATCGGGCGAGGATGGAAAGCGGAACGGGACGCCGTGGCCGAACTGATTGTCCCGGCTCCACACGATGCCCAGCGAGCGGAGCCCCGCCTGGTGGAGCAGATCGAGCGCCCTGAGTTCCGGGTCGATCGCCTCGGCGCCCTCGATGTGAAGGATGGCGGCAACGGCGCTGTCGGCCATGGCGGCGCGGATGTCGGCGGTGCTGCGGCACACCCGGAAGCGGCCCTCAGAGCCCTCCTCGATGCGGAACAGAATCGACGCCATGCCAGTGACGGCGGCCATCGCAGCGGCCTGGCTCACCTTGTGCGCAGGCGGCGGGTTGATGTCCTCGTCGTCCTCGTCGTCTTCGGGGCTCGGTGTGAAGATGGCGAAGAAGCCACCCGCGAAACCGCCTTTCAGCATGCGCGGCAGGTCGAGATGGCCCTGGCCGTCACCGTTCAGGAAGGCGGCCACCGGATCGCCCACCTTTCTGTTCCACAGGCGCAGCAGCACGTCATTGTGGCCGTCGAATACCGGAACCAAGGCGTTTGTCTCTCCAAGCGAAAACGGCCGGGCGAGGCCCGGCCGCTTCAGGATCAGGTTAGCACAGGCTCAGGCCCTGGCGAACATCTGCTCGACATAGTCCCAGTTGACCAGGCTGTCGACGAAGGCCTCGAGATATTTCGGGCGCAGGTTGCGGTAGTCGATGTAGTAGCTGTGCTCCCACACGTCGCAGCCGAGGATCGGCGAGGCGCCGTGCATCAGCGGGTTCTCGCCGTTGGGCGTCTTCATGATGACCAGCTTGCCGTCCTTCCTGGCGATCCAGCACCAGCCGGAGCCGAACTGGGTGATGCCGGCCTGGATGAAGTCGGTGCGCATCTTGTCATAGCCGCCCAAGTCGGCGTCGATCGCCGCCTGCAGCTTGCCCGGCAGCTTCTTGCCGCCGCCATTGGGCTTCATCCAGTTCCAGAAATGCACGTGGTTGTAGTGCTGGCCGACATTGTTGATGAGCGGCGCATTCTTCTCGGCATAGGCGGCCTTGCAGATCTCTTCCACCGACTTGGAGGCCAGCGGGCTGTCCTTCAGCGCGTTGTTGCCGTTGGTCACATAGGCCATGTGATGCTTGTCGTGATGGTATTCCAGCGTCTCCCTGGACATGTAGGGAGCCAGCGCGTCATATGCATAGGGCAGGGCAGGCAGTTCGAGAGCCATCGTCATTCCTCCTTGAAATCGGCTGACCTATCTAGTCGCTCGGGGCCCCGCGCGCAAGCAAGCGCCTCAGGCGGTGACGCCGCGCAGCCGCTCCGACCGGCGGCGCAGCATTTCCACCGTGATCAGCAGCGCCGTCGAGATCAGCACCAGAACGGTGGCGGCGGCGGTGATGGTGGGCGAGATCATCTCGCGGATGCCGGAGAACATCTGGAGCGGCAGGGTGCGGTCCTCGGGGCTGGCCAGGAACAGCACCACCACGACCTCGTCAAACGAGGTGACGAAGGCAAAGAGCGCGCCCGAGATCATGCCCGGCAGAATGAGCGGCATCACCACCTTGAAGAACACCGTGTGCGGGGCAGCGCCGCAGGACGCGCCGGCCCGCATCAGCGTCTTGTCGAAACTGGCGAGCGTGGCCGTCACCGTAATGACGACGAAGGGGGTGGCCAGCGCAGTGTGGGCGAGGATGATGCCGATTCGGGTTCCTGCGAGGTTCATCTGGGCGTAGAACTTGAACATGCCGACGGCGGAAATGATGACGGGAACGATCATCGGCGAAATCAGGGTCGCCATCATCGTCGCCTTCAGAGGAAAGTTGGACCGCGCGCGTCCGCGCGCCGCGAGCGTGCCCAGCGTGGTGGCGAGC
>DAISVW010000295.1:0-3747 GCA_036826695.1 Aestuariivirga sp. | reverse complement strand
GGCAGCAGTAGCCAGAACGGCGCCGAGTCGCGTGAAACCATAGCGGCACGCTTGCGCCGCGCGGGAGGCAGCCGTCAAGGAAGCGCGGGCGGCCGCCGCGGCCATGTCATAGATCGGACGGAGGTCCCGGGCAATTGCTGCTGCCACGCGCGGATCGAGTTCATCCCCTTCGCACGAGACATCGGCACGCATGGCGGCCTTTTCGGGCTGGCACGCGACGCCGGGAGAGGCTTTCCCAAGCCCGACGGCTATACCGCGGCGATTGCCGCCGCCCATGACTTCGCGGTGGCCTCGCGCGACACCAGCGCGTTCAGGGCAGCGGGGCTGAAGGTCGTCGATCCGTGGAACCAGGGGAAATGAGCGGCGGCTGCCCGCGCGCCACTGCCACCCCGGTCGTGCCCGGCGGCTTCGATGTCATGACGGAGACACTGCGGCCCGCACCCTGCGGCTCGTTGATCCAGCCGCGATGGCCACAACCTCTTGACGGGCTGCCCTGCCGCACTGGCGGTCGCGACCATGCTCGGCTAAGAGCAAATTCTTGCATGCGGATCAGGTGACATGAAATGAACAATCGAATTGACCGGCGGGACTTCGTGAAGGCGGGCATGGCCGCTGGGGTGGTTGCTTCACTGGAGGTGAGGGGCGCCGTGGCGCAAGATGCGCCTGATCCTCCGGAGGCGGCGGCCGTCTACTACAATGGCATCATTCTGACGATGGAAGGTGATGCGCCGGAGTATGTCGAGGCGGTGGCTGTCGCGGACGGAAAGATCGTATATGCCGGAACCAGAGATGGAGCGAACAGGGCCGTAAAGGCCGACCGGCAGGTCGATCTGCAAGGACACACGATGCTACCGGGCTTCATCGACTCCTGGGGCCATTTCACACTCTTCGCGCAGCAGCCGCTCGGCGTGCACCTCGCCTATTTCAGCGACGAGCCTCCACGTGAAAAGGCAGACGTCATAAGGTTGCTGAAGGCATCACGGCCCTTCAATGGCTGGATCATCGGCTATGGCTATTACGCGGCCATGCTGTCCGACGGGGCGCTGACACTCGAGGACCTCGACGCCGCCTTCCCCGACATCCCGGTGATGGTCTGCACCCTCTCCACCCTCACCGGCCAGGTGAACAGCGCCGGCATCGCCAAGCTGGGCCTCACGCCTGAAACCCAGTTCAGCCAGCCCGGGCAGATCGTCAAGGATCCCAAGACTGGAAAGCTGACCGGCGAACTCATGTTCACGCCCTTCCTTGCGGCGCATGCGCAAGCCGTCGGCTCCTATTCGCAGGAGCAGGCGATCGAAACCTTCGCCGCGGCCGAGGCCCTGCTGGCGAAACAAGGCTACACGACGGTGCAAAGCTACCAGCTGCAACCGCAAGAGGTCGAGAACCTGCGGGAGGCCTTCAACCGGGGGGCGATCTCGCTGGACGTCATCGGCATGCCGTCCGTGTCAGATGCCGCCACGGGAAAATTCGTCCAGGACGCCGACTGGACGTGGGGCGCCTACAGCCATGGCGACCACGGCTTGAAAATTCCAGGTTACCAGGTCGCCACGGATGCCGCGCCACAATTGCGGCTTGCAGCCTTCACGAAACCCTATCTCGACACGACTGGATTTCCGGATGCGTGGAAGGGAGTCCTGGTCTCGCAAGACCTGGTCGAGAAATGGATCGGATATGCATACGAACAGAACATCCAGCTTTTTGCCTACAGCAACGGAGACGCCGGGATCGACCTCACGCTCGCGACGATCGAGAAGGTGGTCGCGGCGACGGGCAAGTCTGACGACCGCCGCACCATAATCGCGCATTCCTACTTCGTGCGTCCCGACCAGCTGGCTGCATACAAGAAGCACAACATCGGGATATCGATGATGCCGCCGCACTTCATGGTGTATGGCGACGTGCAGATGAAGTTGCTCGGTCCGGAGCGCGCAAGTCTGGAGTCGCCGCTGGCGTCCGCGGCAAGACAGGGCCTGCGCACCACAATCCACTGCGACTGTCCTTCGGCGTCCCCCAACTTCATGGAGGCCATCTGGACAGCCGTGACGAGGACCACGCTATCGGGGCAGGTGCTGGGCCCGGAGGAGCGCGTAGATCCCTATACCGCACTCCTCGGGGCAACCCGGAATGTCGCCTACACCTATCGCGAAGAGGCCATCAAGGGCACCATTACCGCGGGCAAGATCGCCGATCTCGTGATCCTGGACGGCAATCCCGTCACTGTCGCAGCAGATGAAATCCGCAACATCAGGGTTATCGAGACAATCAAGCGTGGCAAGACGATCTACAAGCGCAGCTAGCACTCGATCAGCAAGACCTCTGTCATCGCTCACGGAGAGCTTCGCCGGGCGCGCTGCAATCCGGAACCGGAGTATACGTCCAGATCGGGTTTCCGTGACTGCCCAGGTCTTGCCCGGCGCCCAGCCTTTCCGGCGTCCGTGAGCCAAACACGTTCTCTACTCCCACTCGATCGTCCCCGGCGGCTTCGAGGTCACGTCATAGACCACGCGGCTCACGCCCCGCACTTCGTTGATGATGCGGGTGGCGACGCGGGCGAGGAAAGCGTGGTCGAAGGGATAGGAATCCGCCGTCATGCCATCCGTCGAGGTCACCGCCCGCAGGCCCAGCACGCGGTCATAGGTGCGGCCGTCGCCCATCACGCCCACGGTGCGCACCGGGAGCAGCACCGCGAAGGCCTGCCAGATCGCGTCATAGAGCCCCGCCTTGCGGATTTCGTCGAGATAGATGGCGTCCGCCTTGCGCAGGATGTCGAGCTTCTCACGCGTCACATCGTCATGCGGAATGCGGATCGCCAGTCCCGGACCGGGGAATGGATGGCGGCCCACGAAATGCGGCGGCAGGCCAAGCTCGCGGCCGAGGAGCCGCACCTCGTCCTAGAACAATTCGCGCAACGGCTCGACGAGCATCATGTTCATGCGCGCGGGAAGCCCGCCGACATTGTGGTGCGACTTGATGGTGACGGACGGCCCGCCGGTGAAGGAGACGCTCTCGATCACATCCGGATAGAGCGTGCCCTGCGCGAGGAACGCAGCGCCGCCCACCTTGCGGGCCTCCGCCTCGAACACGTCGATGAACAGCTTGCCGATGATCTTGCGCTTCTGCTCGGGGTCGGAGACGCCGGCGAGCGCGCCCAGGAACATGTCCGATGCATCGACATGGACGAGCGGAATGTTGTAGGCCTCGCGGAACAGCCGCACCACCTCGTCAGCCTCGTTGAGGCGCATCAGGCCATGATCGACGAAGATGCAGGTGAGCTGGGCGCCGATGGCCTCATGGATCAGCACCGCGGTGACCGCCGAGTCGCCCCCGCCCGAAAGGCCGCAGATGCCCCGCTCAAGGCCCACCTGCTTCCTGCTCTTGTGGATCATCTCGGTCCTGAAATGCGCCATCGACCAGTCGCCCTTGCAGCCGCAGATATCCAGCGCGAAATTGGCGAGCAGCCTGGCGCCGTCCGGCGTGTGGACGACCTCCATGTGGAACTGGGTGGCGTAGAACTGGCGGCGCTCATCGGCAATCGCCGCGAAGGGCGCCCCGTCCGAAGCCGCCACCACGCGGAAACCGTCAGGAATGGCGGTGACGCGGTCGCCGTGGCTCATCCACACCTGGTGGCGCTCGCCCGGCTGCCAGACACCTTCAAACAGCGCGCAAGCCGCCTTGACCTCGACGAAGGCCTTGCCGAATTCGCGGTGGTCGGAGGCATCCACCTTGCCGCCCAGCTGGGCGCACATG
>DAISVW010000294.1:0-3751 GCA_036826695.1 Aestuariivirga sp. | reverse complement strand
CCCGTAACAGACCAATTTGAACGCCAGCGGGCATCCGGATGCAAGGCCTTTGTGGTGCGGAACCAGACGCACCGCCACAGGCCGGACAACGCGAAAACGGCCGCCCTTGTGGACGGCCGTTGCGCGAAGCCAGATGGCGAGCCTTACTTGCTGGCGAGGTAATCGACCGGGATGGCTTCCGAGATTGTCCACTCGTCGACCACCTTCGGCTTGCCGGCGCTGATCTCGGTGATCAGGTAGCGGCCCTTGTTCTGGTGATGGAGCTCGGAGGTGAAGGTGCGCGGGCCGAAAAGCGTCGGCTCATCCTTCATCTTTTCGAGTTCGGCCACCACCGCGTCAGCCGCCGTGGTGCCGGCGCGCTCGACCGCCTTGGCCCATACGTCGATCATCACATAGCCCGGATAGACATACTGGCTGGACGGGTCTGAGCCGGTCGCCGCCTTGTAGGTGGCGTTGAACTCATTGACCTTCGGGTTCGGGTCATCGCCATGCACCGAGCCCTGATCGGGCACGAAGAAGTTGGACAGATCCGGAACCGCCGACAGCCAGTAGCTGCCCGAGACGCCCGAGCCGTTGAGGATCATCGAATTGATGCCCGCGGCGCGGATCTGCTTGATGGCCGAGACCGCGCCCGGCATCATGGTGCAGAGCATGATGGCGTCCGGCTCCTTCGGCAGGCTCTTGATGCGGGTGATCTGCGCGGCGATCGAGGCATCGTCGTTCTTGAACGTGTCCTCACCGACGAGCTTGGCATCCGTAAGCTTCGGCAGCATCCAGTCAAAGCCGTCGCAGATGCCCTTGTTGTATTCGGTCCAGGTGTCGAGCAGGCGATAGAAGGTGCGGGCGTTCTTCTTGTTATAGGCCCATTCCGCCATGGTGGCGCCCTGCACGGCCGCCAGCACCGAGGCCGAGAAGGAGTGGGGGCCAACACCCTGGATGCCGGCCTTGATCGATTCCGCGCAGAGGAAGAAGGAGACCTTGCCCACGCCCTCCGCGGCAAGTGCTGCCGGCGAGCCGAAGTCATAGTCGCAGGACACGACCACGAGGTCAGCGCCCTTGTCGATCACCTCGAGGCCGGCCTTGGCGCCCTCGGCGCGGTCGGTCTTGGTGTCGGCGGCGACGATCTGGATCTGCTTGCCCAGCAGGCCGCCGGCCTTGTTGATCTCGTCGATGCGGATGCGCGCCGCGTCTTCCGCCGGCTTGTCATAGGCCTGCATGAAGCCCGATTGCGCAGTGGCGAAGCCAACCACGATATTGTCGTCGTCGGCCATGGCGGCTGGCGCCGCCAGCAGCAGCGCGGCGGCTGCGGCACCCATTCCCAGTTTCAGATAGTTCTTCATGACGTCCTCCTCATTAGGTTTTCGCTGTCGTCCCGTCCGCGGAAGCAGGTGGCCCGCCAGCCGCGGAAAGCCGTTTCGATGGCCAGACCAGCTCCCGGTTACGTGTAAGCCCGGTTGGCCGGTACATCAAGATTACAATCATGACAACCCCGATGGCGATTTCCTGCACCCCCAGGGGCAGCGCGAAGACCGTGCCGCCGAGGTCCACGCCCTTCTCCAGCCAGCGCAGCAGTTGGATGATGATCGACAGCACCACGACGCCCAGAACGGCGCCCGAGAGCGAATTCATGCCGCCCACCACCAGCATGGAAAGGGTGATGAAGGTGAGGCCCAGATAGAAAGTATCGGGCGTCACCACCCCCACCGAATGGGCGAACATCGCCCCGCCCAGCCCCATCATGGCGCCCGAGATCGTAAAGGCGATGAGGCGCTCGCGCGGAATGTCGACGCCGGAGGCGGCCGCCGCCGTGGCCTCGTCGCGGGCCGCCCGCAGCGCCAGGCCGGAGCGCGAGATGGCGTGGAGATAGGCCACGATCACCACCACCACCGCGCAAATGAAGTAGGGCCAGATCACCCGCACGATGGGAATGCCGACGACCGAGCTCTGGGCGCCGGTGACGCTGTCCCAGTTGGAATAGACCTGGATGATCACCGCCAGCACCGCGAAGGTGGCGATCGAGGCGGCGATGCCGGAAAGCCGCATCAGCACCTTGCCGATGAGATAGGCGCAGACCGCCGCGAACACCGCCGCCGCGATGAGGCCGAGGCTGTAATGCAGCTTGGCGTTGAGAATAATGTCCGGCAGGCCCTTGAGCTTCGATTTCTTCATGGCCGGCAGGATGGTGAGCCAGGCCGTCATATAGGCGCCGAGGCAGGTGAAGCCGATATGGCCGAAGGAGATGACCCCGGAATTGCCGATGAACACATAAAGCCCGACCACCAGCACGACGCGGATGAAGATCTCGATGATGGTCTGGTTGAACGGCCCGGACCCCACCAGCACGGCGGCCAGCGCCAGCGCCGCCAGGATGGCGATCAGGATCACCGGCGTCGTCCAGGTCTGGGCCAGGATGGAGGGGCGCTCGCTCATCCTCACACCCTCTGCTTCGCGGCCTTGGCGGAGAACAGGCCATTGGGCCGCCAGATCAGCATGACGATCACCGCGCCATAGACGAAGGCATCGCGGAAGGGGCGCGCGTCAGGCGGCAGCACCACCTGCATGATCACCGTCGCGGCGCCGATCAGATAGCCCGCCAACACCGCGCCGGGCAGGCTGCCGAGCCCGCCGATCACCGTGGCGACGAAGGCGACCAGCATCAGATTGGCGCCCATCTGGATGTCGACGGTGCCGGTCTGGGTGACCAGGATGAGGCCGATGGCGGCGGCCAGCATGCCGCTCACAGCGAAGGCAAGCATGATCACCAGATTGGCGCGCACCCCCAGCATGCGGGCCATGGTGAAGTTCTCGGCCGCGGCGCGCATTTCAAGCCCGAAGCGGGTGCGCTTCAGGAATGTGGTGAGCGCCAGCAGGATGACGATGGTGACCACGATGGTGATGACCTGCAGGGGCGGAATGCGGGCGCCGAATATCTCGACCTGCTGCGACAGGTTCGACCACAGGTCGATGGACTTTGGCCGGCTCGAATAAAGCATCAGCAGGAAATATTTGATGACGAAGCCCAGCGCGAAGGAGGCGATCATCATGGTCGCCGGATTGGCGTTGCGGAAGCGCCGGAATACAACGATCTCCGACAATACCGAGAGCCCTGCCCCGATGGCCAGGATCAGCGGCACCAGCAGCACGGTGGGCAGCTTGCCGAGGAACACAATCGCCGCGGCATCAATTGACGGCCACAGCATGGCGAAGACGCAAAACGAGATATAGTCGCCATGCGCGAAGTTGACGAGCCGCATGACGCCAAAGATCAGCGCGATGCCGAGCGCTCCCAGCGCATAGAGGCTGCCGAGGCTCAGGGCATCGAAGAGGATCTGGAGAAGCGCCGTCATGTCAGTGATCCCCATATCCGAAATAGGCCTGGCGCAGCGCATCGCCCTTCACCAGTTCGCGGGCATCGCCTTCGAGCGCCACTTCGCCCGAGCGCATCAGCACCATGCGCCCGCCGGTGAGCCCGGCGCGGGTGGCGCTCTGCTCGACGATGAGCAGCGTAAGGCCGCGGCTGTCGCGCAGCCGGATCAGGGTCGCGTAGACATCGTCGATCACCTTGGGCGCCAGGCCCAGCGACGGCTCGTCGATGGCGATCAGCCTGGGCCCCGCCATCAGCGCCCGGCCGATGACCAGCATCTGCTGCTGCCCGCCGGAGAGCACGCCCGCCTGCTGGGCCTTGCGGGCCTTCAACATGTGAAACACGGCGTAGACCTGCTCCAGGTCACGCGCCGTCTGGTCCTTGTCG
>DAISVW010000293.1:0-3751 GCA_036826695.1 Aestuariivirga sp. | reverse complement strand
ACTTCAATGTCGAAGCCTTCATATTGCCCGGCATTGTTCAGAGATGCCATCGGCGGCTGGTCGGCATAGGTGCCTACCCGCAGGACGCCACTGGCGATGATGTCTTCCAGAGAGCGGGCGATGGCGGTTTGGGCCATCGCTCCAAACGCCAGCACGCTGGCGCAAACCAGTCCGAAAAGTCTTCTGTTCATGTCTTCCTCCTTTGGTTGGTTATGATCGCGCCGCTGTTGAGCCAGCGGTTCTGTTCTAAACAGCTAGAAACCCACCATCGACACGCACGGTCGAGCCGGTGATATGCGATGCGAGAGGGGATGCGAGAAACACGCATGCCGCCGCGACCTCTTGCGGCTTGGCCATGCGCCTGAGCGGGGTACGGGCGACAAGTTTGGCCGCCACTGACGGGTCTCCATGGCCCATGGCAGTGTCAACGTCTCCCGGGGCCACAGAATTGGTGCGGATCAGCAGAGGGGCAAGCTCATCTGCCAGCGACAAGGTGAGGGCAGCCAGTCCAGCCTTCGACACGGTATAGGCAGAAGCGCGCTCAGCAGCGGTCTCTGCCCGGACGGACGTGACGTTCACGACAGCCCCACCGGTCAAGTTGGGCACCAGAGCCCGCGTCAGGAGATATGGAGCTGTGAGGTTTATCGAGAGCGCGCGATCCCACTCGTTCTCGGCTTCGGTATCGGTCAGGGCCATTCGCCGGAATACACCGGCGCAATTGATCAAGGCTGCGATTGGACCCTTGATCTGTTCCGCTGCACGCATCAGGGCGGGCCTGTCTGCCAGATCGCATCCGATCCACCCTGACTGATTTGGCGGAACCGCTTCCGGTCGATCAATCTGCACGAGGCGCGCGCCGCATTCCGCAAATGCTGCTGCGATGGCGCGGCCAATCCCCCCGGCAGCGCCTGTTATGACGACTTGGTCGTTCAGGAAAAGATCGTTGGAAAAACCTTGCAGAGGGGTCATTGCCTGGCCCTCTCTTCAAGCTGCTCATGGCACGCATCGAGAGCCGCAACATAACCGAACGTCATTGCCTGGCCAATAGTCAGTCCAGCCGCGGGATAGGTTCCTCCGGTCACGGGAGCGGCTGCACTTCCTGCTGCCCAAAGTCCCGGTACCGCACTTCCATTCTCGTCCATAACGCGCGCGCTTGAATCAACCCTTAGGCCGACGAAGCTACCGATGTCCCCCGGCACAAGACGGATGGCATAGTAGGGTGCTTGTTCAAGGGGGCCCAATGTCGGATTGGGGGAGTGGCTGGCGTCGCCATTGCCGCGATCATAAGCGCTTTCTCCGCGCCCAAAATCTTTGTCTTTGCCTGCTCTGGCAAAGCCGTTGAACCTTGCGATGCTGTCCTGAACCACCTCAGGAGGCAGGTTCATCGCTTTGGCGAGATCAGCTGGCGTCCGGCCCGCTTTTAGATATCCCGCTCTCAAATATGGGCCCAGGCGCACCGGGAAAGGCCCGATCGGACCGAGGCCGTAGCGGCGCAGAGCCCGGTGATCCGTGATGATCCAGCAATGAGCGCCTTCCGGGTGCGCGCCGGTTGCCGTGATCATTGCTGGAACGAAGTCGTGATAAATCTGCGCCTCGTTGGCAAACCTCCTGCCGTCAGGGCCAAGGCAGATAACTCCGGGCTTGGCGCGATCCCCGAAATGTGGCCAGGGACCCGACCTGTCAATCGACGATGGCACGACCGAGGCCGGAGCCCAGAGCACGGGCTGCGATACATCTCTGGCAAGGTGCGCCCCGGTTTCCGCTACAAGTTCATCCAGGGGCCTGATGTCAGCTTCCGCCGGAATGGCCACATGCCTATGGGAACCGACCAGCTTTGCTCGTGACGCGTGGCTGGCGTTGAAACCTCCTGAAGCCAGGATAACGCCCTTCTGAGCGTGGATTTCACCCAGGCGGCCAGCGACGCCTGCAACCCGACCCCGTTTCATCAAAAGCCGTTCGACGGGCCACCCGGTCAAGATCGTGCCGCCTTGCACCCGGATTCCCTCCGCCAACTGCGCCACGATGACATTGCCATTCGCAAGGCGGGCGCCGCGGGGCCAGCCGGCCAGCCGCTCGGCCGCGTAACGCAGCGCATGGCCGCTAACCCGCGCAAAAGCAGCCGGACTGCGGCCAAAGTTCAGGTAGTCGCCGGTATCTTGGGAGGCGATTGACAGGCCTTTCAGCACCATCATTGTACCGAGTGGGTGACGCAGCATTCCGAAGAGCTTCCTGTCCATCCGCCTCATCGATGCCGGAAGCGGGTTCAGGGCCCGCCGGCCAAGCGTCGCTCCCACCGCTTCGGGATTGTAGTCCCGCGAGAGCCTGTTGAGCGCGAAGCGAAGCCCCGCAGCCTTTTCGGCGAAGGCCAAGGCCCTTGGCGCCATTCGAATATAGGTCCGCGCGCGCTCCTGATCGAAGAAGTTACCCGATGTGGCGCGCAGATATGACAGTGCGGCATCCTCTTCTGCCTCAACCGATGGGGCATCTTGGAGATTGCGGGCGTCTGGATTGTTTGGCACCCAGATCATCCCTTCCGAGCGGGCGGTTGCCCCACCGATCAGCGCATCTGCCTCTACCACCACCGCGCGCATTCCTTGATCCAGCGCTGCCAGGGCAGCCGTCAGTCCGGCAGCGCCAGAACCCACAACAATGAGATCGAAGCTGTCTGGGAAAAGTGCGCCCATGCCGTGGAAAAGGAACACTTCACACTCATTGCCGTCAACAAGTATTTTTGTTGTCGACTATCCCAAAGCACTCAATCCAGGCCTGTGGTGTCAGCAAAGGTTCGAGGCATGAATTCCGCCTCGCCGACCGTCTTTTCTGTCGAGCGCGTAGGGTCAAGATTTCTGGCGCATGCTGGGATCAGTGGGTACCAGGCACGGCCAAACTGATGATTTTGGGCCGCCAATCCGATGGTATCGCCAATAGCTTGATCCGGGACGCAGCCGTCACCGTGAGAACGCATCCGTGACAATGTCAGAAAACAGGCAGTCCGGAATCGGGCTTGAGCTCCTCCATGACGATCTTGCTTTCCACGCGGGCGACAGCGTGGTGCGGCAGCAGCCGGTGCTGGATCAGCTCGTTCAGGGCGCTCAAGTCCGCGCACCAGACGCGCAGCAGATAATCCGCGGGACCCGTCAGGGTCCAGCACCCGGTCGCCTCGCGCATCGTTGCCACCAGGCTGGCAAAACTACGGGCGGCCTCGGGGCTGTGGGCGGCCATTTCGATCTGGATAAAGGCCTGGACCCTGAGCCCCAGCTTCCTCGGGGCGAGCTTCGCCGAATAGCCGAGGATGTAGCCCTCCGCCTCCAGCCGCTGCCGCCGACGCGCCACCTGGCTGGCGGAAAGCCCCAGAATCTCTGCAAGTTCTTGAGCGGTGACGTCGGAGCCTTTCTGCAGCTCTGCGAGGAGTTTTTGGTCGATTGCGTCCAGCATGCGGGAATTGTGCATAGAAATGAAAAAACATGCAATTCAAATGCGGAATGGAAGCCGCTTCATTACAGTTATGCACACCGATGACGCCTGGCTCGTGGAATTCTTTGTCTTGCTGAGCCAGGGGAGGAACGAACCATGGGCCCATTTCCACACGATGCGCCGCGCGCCACGATCTCGAACGAAAATCCCGCCGGTACCGATGGCTTCGAATTCGTGGAGTTTGCCCACCCCAAGCCGCAGGAGCTGCGGGAGCTTTTCAACCGCATGGGGTTTTCGCTTTCTGCCCGCCACAGGGCCAAGGCGGTCGAGCTCTGGC